>CAZNRQ010000019.1:18349-18904 GCA_964574845.1 uncultured Bacteroidales bacterium | reverse complement strand
AATAAAAACACCGCCGAACTGATGCTTTGTTTCTGACGGAGCAGGTCGTCTTTATTATTTACGTAAGAAATAGGGATGTAGTTGTCTAATCCGAAATTCAGAATGATCTGGAAAAGCCCGGTAAAAATAATATACATGGCCAGCAGCCCGAAATCGCCTTTCGAAAGGTATAAAGTGTAGAATGGAAGCAGGATAAAACTGGAAGCCAGCGGCAAAGCCCCTATGAAGGAGTAAATAAAAGATGATTTTAAAAATTGCTTCGAGATCATAGATTATAGGCGGCTAACCATTTTTTAATAATAACATCCCAACTGGAGAAGTGTAATAAAATGGGTTCGTTTCTAACGAGTTTTTCTTTGATAGATTGCGTATAGCTAAAATAATTTTCTATTTCCGAAGGCAATTCGTCGAAAGAAGCTATCCTTTTGTAAAAGATTTCTTCCTTATCCAGCATATCGTAAGGAAGCCATTGGCCGGTGATGACGTAGCTTCCCGTGTACATGTATTCAAGCATGGTGGCCGAAAGCTGATCCCTTATAGGCAAATGGATTAAAA
>CAZNRQ010000019.1:1276-18339 GCA_964574845.1 uncultured Bacteroidales bacterium | reverse complement strand
AAAATGTCCGATACAATTCTTAAATGAATGATAGCGTCAGTATTCAGATAATCGGTAAGGATAAGATGAGGAAACCCGGAATCAATAAGCAATTTTTCAACTTCTTCCTTATTATCTGCAAAACCACCATAGGTCATAGGGAAGATTAGGAAAATTTTCTGTTTCAGATTGTCATTTAGTTTGTTTAGTTCGGCAATGATCTTAGTGTGTTGATTGTTGGGGCTTGTATTATAACCAATAGTTATAAAGATTTTATCGTCAGGTAGGTTAAAATAGGTTTTGCTTATAGTTTTATCTCTCGTTTTTTCGTAGTGTTTACTTATAAGATCCACATTTGTTAACCCAAACCGACTGGAATGCAACTTATCATGAAATTGTTTCTTATAAAAGGCATCGAAAGCCTCCAGGGTAGCATCGTTAGAAAATGTAATGCGTTTTGCTTTGCGATAGAAAGGTTTTTGCAGAAAAGAGAATTTCCGGTACTTATAAAAATCGGAACCGTAGATGGATATCACCAGTTTTTGCGAAAGCTTGGCAAGTTTTCTTTTAAAGAAAAAATATCGCACATCCATAAAATGAATGTTGCAGATATCGTAAGCTCCTTTATTTTTCGAAAGCAATGTAAACGCCTTGCTGAAATTAAGATATAACTGAAGATTCTTGGTGAGGAAGTTTTTCGAGACAATTTTCTTGCCAAAATGGGTTTGGACTCCATCGGAATCTATGAAATATCCTTCCAGCAGGTCTATCAGGTCGGCGGTAATGTTTTGTTTACGTAAATTATGTTGGAGATCGGGCAAAAAGTTACGGTTGCTCATTCCAACCAACAGTACGTTCATTTTATTCTTCCTTAAAATGGGTGTCGTAAATTTCGCGTGCTTTTTCGTAATCTTCCACCACGCCTATGTCCAGCCAGTAGTCTTTGGTGATGATCTTGGTAATGGGATGTTTTTTCTCCAAAAGGTTTTTGATCATGGTATCCATGCCGTAGTATTCGTTGTGGGGAATCAGGTCGAAGATTTGGGGTTTCATGATATACATGCCGCTGAGTATTTCGAACTTCAGGTCGGGCTTTTCGTCTACTCCGGTCACATACACACCATCCGAAGAAATATTGCCGAAGCGGAAAGGAGTGGTGATCACTTTGGTAATGATAGTTACAGCTGATTCTTTATATTGGCAGGCGAATTCATAAAGTTCCGAAAAATTGGCCTTGGTCAATATGTCGCCGTTCATCAGCAGAAAAGGTTCGGTGAGTTGGTCTTTTAATAAAGTAATGGGGCCGCAGGTCCCCAGGGGTTTTTCTTCCATGCTGTAGTGCAGTTTTACCCCGAACTTTTCGCCGTCGCCCAGATGCGACTGAATATATTCTGCTTTGTAATTTACCGCCAGAAAAATTTCGTCAAATCCATGTTTCCGCATTTGGGCCAACTGTATTTCGAGTACCGATTTTTCGCCCAAGGGCAAAAGTGGTTTGGGAATCACATCTGTAAAGGGTTTCAAACGGGTGCCCAATCCTCCGGCTAAGATTACTGCTTTCATTGGTTTAGATTTTTATCGTTCAAGTTTTTTGGCAGGACTTCCCACATAAATCCCGGGTTCAGTAATATTCTTTGTAACCACACTGCCCATGCCTATTACTACATCATCGCAAATGCTTATACCTTGTTTCACGCTTGCATTGGTTCCGAAATAAACATTATTCCCAAAGGTGCAGATTCCGCTGACATTGGTACCGGGTCCGGCAGTGAAAAAATCACCGATCACACAATCATGTCCTATAGTGGAATGAAGGTTGAGTTGAGCATGTTTGCCTATTTTGATGTTGCAGGTAATGATAGTTCCGGCTGTTATTATACTTCCTTCTCCTATTTCAACCCAATCGGACATGACCACATTGGGATGAATCACTGTCGTGAATTTGGTTCCGGCAGGCAACCCTTCAACAACTTTCTTCCGGGTTTTGGAATCACCGATTCCGACCAGAACTTCATATTTGTCAGGTTCAAATTGCGATTGCGGAATAACAGGAATTCCCATAACCGTTTTTTCCTGAAAATCCTGATCGGCAACCATAAAACAGGCAATGTCGGCAGCTTTTAAATTTTGAGCTGCCAGACTATCGATTAAACAGCAAAGGGTTTCTCTACCGAAACCTCCGGTTCCTACGATGCATACCTTCTTGTTATATTGAATCTTCATGTGCAATGAAATTTTAATGTTATAAATTCGGAGTGGTATTATAATACACCGGCTGATCAAAATCGGTAATTATCTTCGCCTGCAATATTTCCACTATCTCCTTAACCGAAGCTTCTACGTTGAATCGGTTGGTCAAGCCCAGATAAGAATAGAGTTTCGAAAAATCAACTTTATAGTCGCGCAGGTCGCCGCCTTCTTTCAATATGTCAATCTTCACCCCATCAATGTGTTTTTGCACCGCATCGGCTATCTCGATTTTCATATAATTCTCGCCCTTGAAGCCCAGGTTGAAGACATTGTTTTTAACCTTATCGAAATTCTGAAGCAGATTCAGTATGATATTGGCCAGATCGAATACGTGAATGTAGGGGCGGTAAGATTCGGGCAAAAAGATATCCAGATATTTTTTGCGGAAGGCATTCAGGGTAAAATCGTTCACGGTAAGGTCGAAACGCATACGTGGCGAAACTCCGTAAACCGTGGAAAGACGGCAAACAATATAATCGAGGTCCTTGTGATTTTCAATAATATATTGCTCGGTATGAACTTTGGTTTCGGCATATAACGAAAGGGGCTTCAATTCCGACTCTTCCGTAGCTATTCCTTCTACCGAACCGTAATTGGAACAGGTAGAGAAAAAGATGAAGCCTTTTTTCTGCATGGCAACCGCCTTATTAAAAAGGGCTATGGAGGCATCATAATTGATCTTTTGGGTAAGCTCGGGAAACAGTTTGCTGGCCGGATCGCCCACTACTGCCGCGCAATGGATCACAAAATCCACATCGTGCAATAAAGATTCATGAAGACTGCTGTCACAGATATCGCCACGTACAAATTCGTAATTGGGGTTGCTGTAATGTATCAAAGGAATTGCCTGATTGAACCAAAGGCAATCTATCACTTTCACCTGTATGTTGTTTTGCAGTGCCACATTCGTTATCATCGAGCCTATATATCCTGCACCGCCTGTAATAAGTATTTTCATGTAGTTTTCTATTTGATTAATTCGTTGTGTAAATGTATCTCTTCTGTGCTTTTTGCAAAAAGCGGCTTACAGGGAATTCCTGCTGCCACCATATTAGGGGGTATATTTTGCGTCACCACTGAATTTCCACCAATGACTGCCTGTCTCCCTATTGTTACACCGGGAGTAATAATGGCATTACTGCCTATCCAAACTCCGTCTTCAATGATCACATCCCCTTTTTTGGCAGGTCTTCTGGCCTCATCGCCGGTTGGTATGCCTGTGTCATGTGTTATGGCCAGTATGGTCACATTGTGTCCTATGGCGCACCATTTGCCTATACTTATTTTGGCATCGGGAGCCGAGGCCATATGCCCGCTGTTGAAATAACTATGCTCGCCTATACTAAAGTTTTTCCCAATGATCCTGACATCACCAATGCTTACGCTGGATGGCAAATTGAATTTTGCTTTTGTAAGGTATATCCTGCCTTTTTTGCCACAATTCAACAGAATGGCACAAACAGCGCAAAACGTTTTATAGGGCGATAATAGCAGCGAAATAGTTCCCATAGCATTGTATTCCTGCAAAAATACGTAAAAATATTTCTTAGCGGCTTATGTTTTTACCTGATGATTTATGGAAGGTATAGTTTACGAGAAAAACCCCCAGTAGAATCACCATGATCCATATAATATAGACGGCTTCAAACCGCTCTCCGTCGGCTATTCCCCAGAAAACAGCCACAATGGGCATCAAATAAGTAACAGATGCGGCAAACAGAACGCCGGAAGTCTTGATGAGTTTATTGTAAAGTATTACTGCCAGTGCGGAACCTACAATACCGAGTATGGCTATGTATCCAAGACCGGATAAGGCATTAGGGTGAGTTTGTATTACAGTAATAAAGTCGGTCTGTGCAAACAAATAGATGAGAGAAGGCATCCCTATCGTCAGAAAAGCATAAGATGTAATGGTTATAGCATCCACATCTTTCAGGAACTTTTTCAGAACATTCAGGTTGATAGCATAAAGTAAGGTGGCGATGATCACATAGATGCCGTAAGTAAAATTGAACTCCAGCGACTTGTTCCCGAAAACGCTCATAAGTCCAACGGTGCCACCCAATCCTATACCTACCCCCAAAACATTATACCATTTTGTTTTTGTCTTAAAAAACAAAAGACCGACTATCAGGGTAAATAAGGGAGTCAATGAATTTAGTATCCCTGCGAGCGAACTGTCAATGCCTGTTTCTGCCTTGGTAAACAGGAAGGCCGGAATCCCATTCCCGACAATACCGACTATGGTCATCAATCCCAGCTTTTTCAAATTGACTTTACGTATCGATCTAATAGCAAATGGCAACAGAAATAAACCGGTGATGGCAAGTCGGAGTAGGGCAACCTGCTGGTATGAATAGGCTTCCAACCCTTTTTTCATGAGTATAAAGGAACTCCCCCATACCAGAACCAGTATGGTCAGAAAAGCCCAGTTAAGAAAAACACTGCCGGATTTTGTTTTCATAATTAAGGCTGGATGCAGAAAAAGGAATTATTCCGATTATTTTTTTGCAGGATATCCTCTTTTCTTTGCCATATCTTCCAATCGTTTCTGGAATCCGGAAACCTTAACCGGTTTCTTTTTGTTTTCCTGAATGCGTGCATGAATCTTGTCTTCGTTGATAAACTTTCTGAAAAGATACATCTGCAGGAAGGTGATAAGGTTAGCGAGTAAGTAATAATAACTCAAACCGGCGGCAAAATTGTTGAAGAATCCAAGGAACATTACCGGCATGGCATACATAACGAATTTCATACCCGGCTGTTGATTGGCTCCTGCCATCATTTGGTTGTTCAGTTTGGTATAAAAAATGGTCGAAATGGTCATCAGTAAAGTGAATAAACTAACGTGGTCGCCATAAAAAGGTATGCTGAACCCATTGGAAAATGTCCATATGGTATCATAGCTGGATAAGTCAGTGGCCCACAGGAAACTTTGTTGGCGTAATTCTATAGATGCCGGGAAAAAACGATACAGAGCAATTAAGATAGGCATTTGCAGCAGCATAGGAATACAACCTGCCATAGGATTGATACCTGCTTTTTTGTATAATGCCATGGTAGCCTGCTGTTTTTTCATGGCATCTTCCTTTTTAGGGAATTTTTGCCCAATTTCGTCAACCTCAGGTTTCAGAACCCTCATACGGGCACTCGACATATAGGTCTTATAAGCGATGGGCAGCAGAACGATTTTTAACAGAATGGTAAGTATGAGAATAATAATCCCATAATTCATACCGGTTTTACTTAAAACATTAAATACCGGAATAACAGCAAAGCGGTTGATCCATGCCAAAGGCGCAAAACTCCAACCCAGAGGAATCTGACGCTCAAGGTCCAGATTATATTTACTTAATGTTCTGTAATGATTCGGACCGAAATAAAACGACATTGGATAACTCGACTTATCAGAAACAGTATAAGGCAAAGTAAGGGAAGCACTCAAACTCTTCAGATAGCGTGGAAATAAAGTATCCTTCCTTTGCATGGTCTCTAAATTGGCACTAATAAAAGGTGTACCTGCTATAAGTGTCGATGAGAAAAACTGCTGTTTGAACGAAACCCACTTCAAATTGGGGAGTTTCTCTTTTTTATCATCTTTGTTCTCTTTCAGATAATCAACCTTGTCGTCAGCAGGTTTATAATAAACACTGGTATTAATGGCTTCACTGGATGTCCCTGCTGAGGCGCTTTTTTCTTGTTTGGTAAGATGCAGACTCCAGTCGAAAGCAAGGTAAGTATTGTTTTGTGCAATAACATCTTTCATGTTCACCAGGTTTATGGTGAAATGCATCATGTAGTTGTTAGCCCTGATTACATAAAGAAACTCAATGTATTTAGTCTTGTCTTTGATAGAGTCTTTGGAAGGGTACAGCCTCATACCAAAACTAACTGAATCAGATCCTTTGATCGAAACAGAATCTTTTCCTTCGTGGGACTTGCTGTACCAGAAGGGTTCAAAATACAAGCCGCCTGTATTTATGTTTTTGTTGTCCGAGAAAAACTCAATATTATAATTGGAAGTGTCAGTGTTAAAAAGTATCAGAGGTTTTTTATCAAAGGTTTTATAGGTTTTCAGTTCAACATAGGATATACCTCCTCCTTTGGCTGCAAATTTGATTTTTACCAGCGAATCCTCAATCACATAATGCTTGTTCGTACCTTTTGCAGAACCTGAAAACTGTCCATATTGCAAGGTCGTCGCTACGGAATCGTTTTTCGGTACAACAGACAGCGAGTCTTTTTTTGTAATGGTTTTGGTTGAGTCTTTGGTAGGACTCATATTCTTTTTCTTTACTGCGGCAATTGAGTCGCTGATAATTTGGTTCTTTTGAACAGCTAATGTCGAATCCTGTTGCCTTTTACGTTTCAAAAGTTCTTCTTTCGATGGAGCAGTCCATAAACTATAACCTATCAGAATACCAAAAATGATAAGAATTCCTAAAATGGTATTGATTGTTCCTTTATTCATATTGCAAGGTTGTTTTTTTTCGAGGTGCAAAGATAAACTAAATGTCCGAACTACTTGTTTTTTACTCTTGAATTAGAAAGAATTAGTGAGTAATTGATTCTTAATGACCTTTAAAGGGTGTTTTTATAGTCTTAAGAGATAACAACTTAAAAAACATCTTTTTATTGATGGTTAATAATGTGTTAATTCCTCTTTAATTACTAGCGTTGAGAAAATTATTTTTATATTTGTTTCAATTAATTTTCAATCTAATAGATTAATAATTTTACACAATGAAAAAAAGCTACTTCTCTTTTCTGTTCCTGTTATTTGCTATTCTAGGAAACGCTTTTACCCAAACCGAGATTAAACTGAATTCATCCAAAACAAATTTTACGGTTCTGGAACAAAGTCCCTACAAGATTAAAATCAAAGCCAGTTACGACAAGATCAGGACCATCCCTGTCAATACAACTCATGGCAGTTTTATCGAGTTAGCGATTCCTGGTTTTTCTAAGATTTATGATGCAGGCAAACCTCAGTTGCCCGTATTGGGGAAATTAATTGAAATACCTTATGGAGCCGAAGTTAGGGTTAATATAGTCAGTTATAAGGAGCAACAGATTAAATTCAATGAAATTGGCATTTCTCAAAAGATCATTCCGGCTCAACCCACAGTTTCTAAAAGTGCAAATGAGAATGAGATTCCCTTCGTTTATGATCAGGCTTATTATGCTAACAATGCATTTAACGATCCCGAAATGGTATCAGTGTCAGACGCAGGAATCATGAGGGGCGTTCAGGTGGGAAATCTTACTATTTCACCTTTCCGTTATAATCCCGTAACCAATATTTTAAAAGTTTGTAACGAATTGGTTTTCGAAATAGTTTTCAAACATCCTGACATAGCTATGACCGAACAAATGAAGGAAAAATATTACTCGCCTTATTTTGAATCGTCTCTCAGCAATCTTATCAATCATAAACAACCCGCATCTAAAGATGTCATTACAAAATATCCCATTAAGTACGTTATTATTGGATATTCTACCACCGCAATCAATTTTCAGGCTGCCATGCAACCATTTGTAAGATGGAAAAAACAGAAAGGTTTTAACGTAATAGAACAATATTATTCTACTGTACCTACCACAGCTACAATTAAAACTTACCTTCAGACACTATACTCTGCGGGAACAACTTCTGATCCGGCTCCGACTTTTGTATTATTTGTAGGTGATGTGGCGCAGATTCCTACCTGGACAGGAGTGGCTAACACAGCCCACAAAACCGATCTCTATTATTGCACCTTCGATGGAAATTCCGATTATATCCCCGATATGTATTACGGCCGTTTCTCTGCCACCACAGTGGCTCAGCTTCAACCTCAGATCGATAAAACATTGGAGTACGAGAAATATCTTATGCCAAATCCTTCCTATCTCGATACTGTGGTAATGATTGCCGGTGTCGATGATGGAACCCAGACCGATGGAGGATATTCACAGGTGCATGCCAATGGACAGATAAATTATGGAACTACCAACTATTTTAATACAGCTCATGGTATTGTTTCAAAGACATATTTGTGGCCTACAACAAATGATGCGAATACTGATGTTCTGATTCGAAACAATATCGGGACTGGTGTTAGTTATGCCAATTACACAGCTCATGGTAGTTCTACTGGTTGGGCCGATCCCAGTTTTCAGACCAGCAACATTGCAGCCATGCACAACAATCATAAATATTGTTTGATGGTAGGCAATTGTTGCCAGACCAATACCTTTAACGATACCGAATGTTTTGGCGAAGCTTTGCTTCGTGCTCCAAATAAAGGCGCTTTAGGATATATTGGTGCATCAAATTATTCATATTGGGACGAAGATTATTATTTTGGCGTGGGTAATCGTGCCAGCATTGTCGAATTTCCGACCTACGATGCGGCCAACCTTGGTGCTTACGACCGCATGTTCCATGATCATGCTGAACCCAAAACCTCATGGTATTATACCAATGACCAGATGGTATATGCTGGTAATTTGGCTGTGGAAGCAAGCGCCAGTACTATGAAAAAATATTATTGGGAGGTTTATCATCTAATGGGAGACCCTGCCGTAATGACCTATTTTTCTGTTCCGGATCCGATGACCGTAACCTATACCAGTCCTCAAAATATCGGTATCAGTTCGCTGGTCGTAAATACGGTTGAGGATGCCTACGTTGCTATTTCTCATAATGGTGTCTTGCTCGATGCAGATTTGGCTCCGGTAGGAGGTGTGGTTACTCTTAACTTTACCACCATCAGCACTCAGGACACCCTCGATGTGGTTGTTACCAAGCAAAACAAACAGCCCTACATTGGAACACTCATAATAACCGCTCCCAGCGTGGCCCTCGATGCCGAATTGGTTAGCGTTACAGCTCCTGAGGCTAACTATAATTGCATAGGTATCAATGTGGCACCTCAGGTTGTCATTCGAAACAATGGCATAACCACCATTACCTCATTGCGTATAACTTCTCAGGTTTCAGGAGGCAGTGCTCAGATATATAATTGGACAGGAAGTCTGACTACTGGTCAGAGTGCTACGGTAACCCTTCCATCTATTGTCGTTGCTGCAGGTACCCATAATTTCTCTGCTACAACCTCATTACCAAATGGCGGCACTGACCAGAATACTTCAAATGATAATAAATCAAGAGATTTTACCGCTTCCAATATGCCTGTCAGCAGCGATTTCTCAGGCGATGTATTGCAGGTTTGTACAGCTCCTGCTGATGTTCAGTTTACTAACAATAGTCTGAATGCTTTATCCTATTCCTGGGATTTTGGTGATGGGACTACCAGCACACTGGCTAACCCTACTCACAGTTATACTGCATTAGGATCATACACGGTAGTGCTAACGGCTTCTGCCGGAATTTGCGGTAGCGATGCCGAAACAAAAACTTCCTATATTACTGTAGGAGCTACACCTCCGCAAACCTTCAACGGATCAATTTGTGGACCGGGATCAGTTACACTTTCGGCCAATGCAAGTGGAACCATCAATTGGTATGATGCTGCCACTGCCGGTAATTTGATTTACACCGGAAATACTTTTGTAACTCCTAATTTATCTTCAACTACCACTTTTTATGCAGAGCAAACCATAACGCCTCCGTCCGAATACGGCGCAAAAACCGATACAAACAGCGATGCTACTTTGCATACTAATACAAGCTATTGGCTTTTATTCGACTGCACTTCGCCCGTTTTGCTCAAATCAGTGAAAGTTTATGCCGGTTCGGCAGGTAGTCGCACTCTAAGTTTATATTCAGGTGCAGGTGCAGTTTTGCAGACCACAACAGTGAATGTTCCGCTGGGTATGAGCCGCATAACTTTGAATTTTAATATTCCTGTGGGAACCGGAATGTCGATAAGGTTTGTTAGTCCGACGACTAATCCCAATATGTTGCGCGATCAAAGCGGAATTAATTTCCCGTACAACATTGGTGGTAAGATTTCTATAACAGGTTCTAATGCTACAGGTAGTACTCGTTACTATTATTTCTACGATTGGGAAATTCAATCTCCCTCATGTGCCTCAGCACGCATTCCTGTTACAGCCAGCATTCTCAGCGCTCCTGCTATAGCTCAGTTTACTTTCAATCAAGCTGGCGCAAATGTCAATTTTACCAACTCTTCTACAAACGGATCCTCATATCTCTGGAATTTCGGTGATGGAACCACCAGTACTTCAACCAATCCATCACATACATACACTACCAGCGGTAACTATAATGTAATGCTAATCACTACCAATAATTGCAACTCCGACACCGTATATCAAAATGTGGTTATAGTAATTACGGGTGTTGAAGAAAATTCGCTAGGCAATATTGAGATCTATCCCAATCCTGCACGAGATTATATTTCGATTAAGCTAAACAATACAGCGATTGATCAGATTGCACTGACCGACGTTATCGGTAAAGAATTGCTTCGAATCAATAGTATGAAGCCTATTGTGAATATCGACCTTACACCTTATAGGGATGGAGTTTATTTTATCAGGCTGATTAGTGGTGATAAGGCGATTAACCATAGAATTACTAAAACTCAATAGAGCTCTTTGAAACATTCTACAAGGCAATGCAACAGCATTGCCTTTTTTTTTTACTATTTATCGAATTATTAGTAAGGGTAAATTTATTACTGGCAGGTCCAAGGGAAGTGACTGCTCGTGTCAGTGAAGTGTCTGCGTATGACAACGAAGCAGATTCTGGCTTGGTTTGCTTGAAAGCCCTTATATTCTTTTCTTAAGAAGAAAACCTAAAAAGGTAAATCCCCGTCCAGGTCGTTGTCCAGGGGTGGAGGTTCCGGAAATCCGGCGTCGGCAGGGGGATAATTACCGGCCTGATTAGTACTGCCTACAATCTCCATTTTCCAGGGTTTAACATCGGTATACCAACGCCCGTTGAACTCGCGGCTTTCGATATCAAAAAATATTTTTACGGTTTGTGAAGTATCGAACGATAGATTGACCTTGTCATTCCAGTTGGCAAAGCATACTTTTTTCGGGAACTGTGCGTTCGTTTCCAAAATAAAATCCTGACGTTTCCATTCGCCTTTTTGCGAGGTGCCGGTCTGAGCGGGCAATATTTCAATGATGCGACCTGTAATCTCCATTTTGTTTTTTTTGAAGGATAAAAGTAAATAATTTCGTGAAAATTGGGACAAAAAAAAGGCGGTAATTTACTACCGCCTTTTTTTCGGGGATATGTGATACTATTCTACAAACTGTTTGGCATAATATTTAGCTGTAAGTTTTTCACCGGTAGCTTTTTCTATCATTTCATTCCATTCGTACCGCATGCCGGGTTTGAATACCTTATCAATAAAATATTTTCCTATCTCTGGATTTTTCGAGAAATCCAATGACTTGATGTCCTCAGTTTTATAAATATTCTTGGCAATATAATAAGTAAACTGCGAAGCCAGCAACTCGCCCATAAGGTAGTTGTGGTAATAGCAAGGGTACAATGCAATGTGAATTTTCGAAGCCCAATCTGGCTGATTACGTCCCTCAGGACGTTTGAGCATTTGGTATTTTTCAACCAGATCCCACCAAAGTTTGTTGAGGTCCTGATCAGGATTTTCGTACATACCTTTTTCGAAACGGTACATCACCTGTGCCCAACGGCTGAAAGTGAGCTGTTCCAAACGCAGGGTTTTATAGCAATCACCGGCTATTTTTTTAGCTTCGGCATCACTAATGTTCAGATTGGCCTTCATCCATTGAGGATTCGAATTCAATCTCCCAAAGAACATGGCAATCGCCTCAGTGGTAAATGTATGGGCAGCATCGCGCAACATATAGGGCAGCTCACGATCATTGAATTTTGAATAACTGGCATGTCCGAATTCATGTAGATTGGTGTTCATCCAATTGGCATTGTTCTTCGAATTGCATAATACCCTTACATCTCCTGAACGGTCGATATCGGTACAGAAAGCATGTTGATTTTTACCTTTACGTTCATACAGATCGCTTTTTTTCTGAATATCGTCTATGGGCATTCCAATGCCGTCATAATAATCCTTGGTAACTTTAACCACGTCCTTATCCTTATAGTATACGTCAAGGTCAACCGGGTAAATATTGGGAGCTTCCTGGAAAAAGCGGTTCTGATAATGCCAGGGCATAAGTTCGCTGGTTTTGATCTTGTATCTCTTTGCAAAATACTCGTCCATTTCGTTTTTTAATTGTGCAAATGAGTCACGTGTCAAGCTATCGAGTTCGTTAAATAGTTTTTCTATTTCCGCTGGATCCTGTTCACTAAGCTTAAGGCTCATTTCATGATAGTTCTTAAATCCCAGTTCTTTGGCAGATTCGTTTCGCATTTTAACTAATTCGATCACCCTCGCTGAAATAACGGTGCCTGATTTTTTTGAAGCATTCCAGGTAGCTTCCAACAGTTTATTGTCGGTACTATTGCGTAAAATAGAATCAACCTTGTTGTCGGTCAAAGTGTCTTTGCCTACTACAGGACGGAAAGTGTTGAATGCCTGAGATATTTCTGACTGCAGATCTATCATCTTTTTAGTTTTTACCGAATCTATCTGTTTGCCCAAATACCCATTATACAATATGTCTAGTTGGCGTTTCAGCAGAGGGTCTTTAATGTCTTTTGATTCTTTGAATTTCTTCAAGGTCTCAAAGTCCTGTTTGTTAGCAAAAATCTGAGAAACTTTAAACTCCAGATCAGCCGATTTTTTATATTCAGCTTCATTTCCGGAAGTTTCAGCATTCCATGATGCAATGGCTGATTCTTTCACCAAAGGAACATATTTTGCCTCAAATTTCTTAATGAACTCTTTTAATTCCATTTCAGTATTGTTTTTCGAATTACCGCAGCCCGAAATTAGCCAGGTTGCTAAAAATATCCCTGTTAAAAATAAAACAGGATAAACAAAAAGTTTTTTCATTTTATTCGGTTTTGGGTTAATAATTTTTTATTTCTGCTCTTTAGCTTTTATAGAAATCAATTCTACCTTAAATATAAGAGTCGATCCGCCGGAAATTTCGCTAAAACCTTTGTCCCCATAAGCCAGGTCAGAAGGAATATAGAATTCATAGGTCGAACCTGTGTTCATAAGTTGCAGACCTTCTGTCCATCCTTTAATAACGCCTGTCAGAGGAAAGGATACCGATTGTTTTCTATCGTAAGATGAATCGAAAATTTTTCCATCAAGGAATTTGCCTTCGTAATTCACCTCTACTTCATCGTCTGCTTTCGGTTTAGGGCCGGTTCCATTGGTGATGACTTTATATTGCAGACCACTGGGTAGTTCAACCACTCCTGGTTTCTTTTTGTTTTCTTCCAGAAAAGTTTTTCCGGCTAATTTGTTTTTTGTTGATTCGGCATTGTTTTTTTCCTGTTGTTTGGCAGCCAATTCTTTTTGAAACTTCGTCATGATCTGCTGGCGTTTCTCAACTGAGATTAGTGAATCTCCTCCTTTTAAACCATTCTCTAGTCCTATATTGAACAAATCAGTGTTAACCTCGATATTATTTTTCTTTAAGTTTCCGCCAACATCAGAGCCAATGATATAGCTGATGCTGTCATTAAAGGTCTTTAAAACTACTTTTGTGTCTTTCCCTTTTTTATGAGATTGGGAAGAGGCGATTTGAATTGTAGAGAATACAATACACAGAACGATTAGGATTTTTCTTTTCATAGAGATTATTTTATTTGTTTTTAAAAATGCAAATTTAGGACTATTTTATGGTAAAGAATTGATGTTGAAAATAAAAAAGCTGCTACATAAAATGTAACAGCTTTCCGTATCATTATAAATTTGTAATTATTTAGGTTGTTGCTGATTTTTGTCTGCAGCAGGAGTCACAACCTTAATAAGATCAACTTTAAAAATTAAAGTAGAACCACCCGGTATGGATTGATTTCCCTGATCGCCATAAGCGAGGTCAGATTTAACGTACAATTCGTAAGATCCACCTTCTTTCATAAGTTGCAGACCTTCTGTCCAACCTTTAATTACTCCGCCAACGGTAAAAGTTTCAGGTTTTTTTCTGTCGAATGAAGAGTCAAATACTTTTCCATCCAATAATTTTCCTTCATAGTTAACCGTGACTTGATCTGTTGCGGTAGGAGTTTTGCCTTTTCCTTCTTTAATTACTTTATATTGTAGTCCACTGGGTGTTTCAATAACACCGGCTACTTTTTTATTTTCTTGTAAAAATTTATTGCCGGCTTCTTTATTCGGTTTAGATGCTGCAGCCATTTTTTCCATTTGTTTTTGTTGCATTTCTTTCTGGAAATTCATCATGATGGTCTGTTTTTCTTTTTCAGTTACCACGGTACTATCCATACCATCCAAAGCATCTTTAAACCCCTGCATTAGTACTGCAGGACTAAATTTTAAAGAATCAGCATCCATGTTTTTTTTAAGATTTGCACCAATATTAGCCCCAATTACATAAGCGATTGAGTCTTCTTTGGTTTGAAGATTGGCTTTTTTGTTGTTTTGTCCACACGAAGAAATAATAACGAGCAACATAACAACTGATACAATTGATAAAAAGGTGTTTTTCATTACGTTAGTTTTTTAATTTTACTTTAATTATTAATTTTGCGCAAAGATAAATATTAATCCAAACATTTTGAGGATTTTTTATTTATGGCAAAAAAGGTATTCAGGGAATCTTGAGTAAAAATATCAACATAAAATTGTTGGTAAATTTGCTAATTGAAAAATAAATAGTACATTTGCACCCCAATTTTGATAGAAAATAGGATTAGTTTCTGTAATTCAAATAAATGATGGATACTCTAAGTTATAAAACACGCTCAGCAAACAACGAATGCATTGTAAAGGAATGGGTTGTTGTAGATGCAGAAAATGAAGTTTTAGGCAGATTTGCCACCCAGGTCGCTATTCTTTTAGCCGGCAAACATAAGACATATTACACGCCCAATCTGAATTGTGGCGATAATGTAATTGTTATTAATGCTGATAAAATTAAGTTCACTGGAAAAAAGATGGACGACAAGCAATATGTTCGCCATACTGGTTATCCCGGTGGTCAGCGCTTTGCTACTCCCCGTGAGTTAATGAATAAAAAGCCTGAGAAAGTAATTGAATTGGGTGTAAAAGGCATGTTACCAAAAACAAAGCTAGGTGCCGATATGTTTAAACATCTTTTTGTTTATGCAGGCAGCGAACATCCTCATGAAGCTCAGAAACCAAAAACAATTAATATTAATACCATTCGATAATTATGGAAGTAATTCATACCATAGGTAGAAGAAAGACTGCTGTTGCCAGAATTTATGTTAAGGACGGAAGCGGAATCATAAAAGTTAATACCAAAGATTTCGCAGTATATTTTCCTACTGCTACATTACAATATGTTGTTAAACAACCTTTAGACCTTACCGGTTCCATCGAGAAATACGATATTCAGGTAAATGTTAATGGTGGTGGTTTCAGAGGTCAAGCCGAGGCCCTTTCATTAGCTATTTCACGTGCTTTGTGTAAAATCGAGCCAGAACATAGACTTGTTTTGAAACCCAAAATGCTTCTCAGAAGAGATCCGAGAATGGTTGAGCGTAAAAAACCAGGACAAAAGAAAGCCCGTAAGAAATTCCAGTTCAGCAAACGTTAGTATTAACGTGTGTTTAGTATCTAAATTGCCAAGACTATCGTTCTACGATACTACTTGGCAATTGACTTAATAGTAAAAAAGAAAGTAAACATTAATAAAAAAAACAAAAAATGAGTAAAGTAACTTTTGATGAATTATTAGATGCAGGTGTGCATTTTGGTCACTTAAAAAGAAAATGGAATCCGGCTATGGCTCCTTACATTTTTATGGAGCGCAACGGAATTCATATTATTGATTTATACAAAACCATTGCTAAAGCAGAAGAAGCTGCTGCAGCAATGAAACAAATTGCAAAATCAGGAAAGAAAATATTGTTTGTTGCTACTAAAAAACAGGCCAAAGAAATAGTTGCCGAATTAGTAAAAACAGTTGATATGCCATACGTTACTGAGCGTTGGCCTGGTGGAATGCTTACAAATTTTGCTACTATCAGAAAAGCAGTTCGCAAAATGGCTTCCATTGATAAAATGAAAACAGAAGACACATTTCTGAAAATTTCGAAACGTGAGCGTCTGCAAATTATTCGTGAACGTGCAAAATTGGAAAAGAACTTAGGAAGTATCGCTGATCTTACCCGTCTTCCATCGGCTATTTTTATTGTAGATATCCTCAAAGAAAAGATCGCTGTTAACGAAGCGAAAAAATTGAACATCCCGACTTTTGCTATAGTTGATACCAATTCAAATCCTAACGAAGTTGATTTTCCAATCCCGGCCAATGATGATGCATCAAAATCTATCGCTATTATAGTGGGTATGATGATTCAGGCAATTGAAGAGGGATTAGCCGAAAGAAAGATCGCAAAAGACAAACAAGACAAGGAAGACGAAGAAGAAAGAGACGAAATTATCGTTGAAAAATCTTCACTTAAGAGTATTTCCGAGTTGGAAGAAGAGGAAGAAGCAGAAAATTTGAAAAAAATTGCTGCTAAAAAAGAGTTGGGTGTAAAAGTTAAATTGGAAGAAGAATCTGAAGAAGAAAAAACTACCCGTAAAGCCTTGGAAAAAGGTCCTAAAAAACCAACCATTGGTAAAAAGATCATTACTAAAAAATAATAATTTTATTAACCTTATAATAAATTAGAATGGCAAATATTACAGCAGCCGAAGTCAATAAATTAAGACAAATGACCGGCGCCGGAATGATGGATTGTAAAAACGCTTTGGTAGAATCAAATGGCGACCTGGAAGCAGCAATCGATTATTTAA
>CAZNRQ010000019.1:0-1266 GCA_964574845.1 uncultured Bacteroidales bacterium | reverse complement strand
CAAAAGAGCTGATCGTGAATCAAACGAAGGATTGGTTATTGCAAAAGTAAATAACGACGGTACTTTCGGAACTATAACCATGCTGAATTGCGAGACTGACTTTGTTGCTAAAAACCAGGAGTTCATTGATCTTGCTACAGCAATTTCTGATCTGGCTAACCAGCATAAAACAAAATCAGTTGACGAATTATCTGCAATAAAAATGGATGACCGCACCATTGGTGAACATATAAGTGATTATATGGGCAAAACCGGTGAGAAAATTCAAATGTGCGACTATGCATTTATTGAAGCACCTAAAGTATTTGCTTATAACCATAACGGAAACAAATTGGCTTCTATGTTAGGCTTTAACAAAAGCGAAGCAAAAGAAATCGATCAGGTTGGCAAGGACGTTGTAATGCAGATCGCAGCTATGAGCCCGGTGGCAATTGATAAAGACGATGTGGATCCTGTTACTATCCAACGCGAGATTGAAATTGGTAAAGAGCAGGCACGCGCCGAAGGGAAACCTGAAGAAATGCTTGAGAAAATAGCCATGGGGAAACTCAATAAGTTCTACAAAGAGAGTACTTTGTTGAATCAGGAGTTTATTAAAGACAGCAAAAAAACCATAGCTCAGTATTTATCAGAGAGCGATAAAGATTTGAAAGTGGTTTCTTTTAAAAGAATTTCTGTAAAATAAAGTCTTTTAATGATAATTGAAAAGAGAGAATAACAATTCTCTCTTTTTTTTTATATTTTTGTCAGGTAACAAATAGAGATTATGAAGCAATTTAAACGTATCCTTTTAAAGTTAAGCGGCGAGGCCCTTATGGGTGATAAATCTTATGGATTCGATCCTTCACGACTGGTATTATACGCAGAGGAAATTAAAAAGGCCGTTGATATGGATATCCAGATTTCCATAGTGATTGGAGGTGGAAATATTTTCAGAGGGTTAAAAGGAAACAATTTTGGAGTTGAAAGGGTTCAGGGCGATTACATGGGCATGCTGGCAACTGTAATAAATGGTCTGGCTTTGCAATCGGCACTTGAATCTGTAGGGGTAAGGACAAAAGTATTATCCGGAATTCATATTGATCCTGTTTGCGAGTTGACCAGTGGACGAAAGGCAATAGAATATATGGAAGCGGGAAATGTAGTGATCATTTCAGGGGGTACCGGAAATCCTTTCTTCACTACGGATACGGCCTCAGTATTACGTGCATTGGAGATTAAGGCGGATGCTATTTTAAAAGGTACCAGAGTGGATGGAGTTTACAC
>CAZNRQ010000018.1:0-19104 GCA_964574845.1 uncultured Bacteroidales bacterium | reverse complement strand
ACAGCCACCGTTGGGGCAAAGCTTTCAACAATTGAACCGCTTGCGCAGACAGAAAAATTTATCCTAAATCCTGAAGGTACGTTAAGCTTGCCGGAAAACCTTGTTGCCGTTGTTCATTTCACCAAGAATCTAAAACCCAATGCAGTCACAGTGCCGAAAGAAGCTGTATTATGTGATGAAGCCCAGACCAACTGGTGGGTCATGAAACTTATCTCCGATAGCCTCGCAGTTAAGGTTCCTGTGTCGAAAGGAATAGAAACAGACAAAAGTGTCGAAATTATAGCTCCGCTTTTCACACCGGAGGATCGTATCGTTGTAACCGGAAGCTATGGATTGTCGGATACTGCAAAAATACACATCATAAAATGAAAGACGGGAAAGGGTTTTCGGATTATAAGGTCCCGGTAATGGTCATTATGCTGCTTATTATAGCGGGTGGCATCTTCGTTTATCAGCAAATTCAAACGTCTCTTTTCCCTGAAATTACGTTTCCAAAGATTAAGATTATTGCTGACTGCGGATTACAGCCTGCCGACAAAATGATGATTACCGTTACAAAGCCCCTTGAGAATGCCATAAAGCAAGTACCGAACCTGAAAACCGTTCGAAGTATTACCAGCCGCGGAAGCTGCGAAATATCTGCCTTCTTCAACTGGAATTCCGATATCAATCTTTGCCAGCAATTGATGGAGTCACGAATTGCCGAGATCAAAAATGATTTGCCCGACGGCACACAGCTTACTGTTGAGCAGATGAATCCTTCTATTCTGCTCATCATGGGATTTAAGTTGGAAAGCAATTCAAAGGATTCCATTGCACTGAATCTAATAGCAAACAATATCATCAAGCCATATATTTCTCAGGTGAATGGTGTATCGGCAGTACGCATTCTCGGCGGGAAGAACAAAGAGTATTATGTTACACTCGACCAGAATAAAATGAGCTCTTTTTCCATCACTCCGCAGATGGTGCAGGAAGCTATTGGGCGGGCGAATTTTATCTCCTCAAATGGTTTTGTGAGCGATTATCACCGCATGTATCTTGCCCTTACCGATGCCGTTTTTGATAATAAAGAGGATATTGAAAATTGTGTACTGCGCAGCGATGGCAAGCGTGTGATTAAAGTAAAAGATATAGCGAGTGTTGGTGTGGGAGTACGGCCGGAATATGTTAAGATCAATGCAGACGGCAAGGAATCTCTGCTGATTGGAATTGTGAAACAGCCCAACGCCAACCTGCTCACAGTATCAGAAGATCTGGAAAAGAAAGTTACCGAGCTGAAAACCATCCTGCCAAAGGGTGTCGTTATACAACCCTATTATGTGCAGGCTGATTTTGTGAAAGGCGCGATGCGGAGCGTTACCGATAGCTTATGGATCGGACTTTTACTTGCATTATTTGTCGTTTTCCTTTACCTGCGTTCCGTTAAGGCGGGACTAACCATTTTGTTTACTATCCCGGTAACACTTGGATTGACGCTGATTGTCCTT
This sequence comes from uncultured Bacteroidales bacterium, assembly GCA_964574845.1. Classification (GTDB taxonomy): domain Bacteria; phylum Bacteroidota; class Bacteroidia; order Bacteroidales; family CAIWKO01; genus CAIWKO01. The sequence goes on along the minus strand of CAZNRQ010000018.1, from coordinate 17,614 downwards.
TACGCCTGTGGCTACACGATTAACATCATGACTCTGGGCGCTATTGCCGCATCCATCGGTCTGATAATTGATGATGCTATTGTGCTTGTTGAACAATTTCATCGAACGCATGAACTGCATCCTGCGGAAAAAAGCAGTTGGCTGGTGTCAACGTCTATCAAACAATTATTCCCGTCCATGCTTGGATCGTCCATCAGCACGATTGTAATATTTATTCCATTCTTTTTGATGAGTGGTGTGGCCGGCGCTTATTTCAAGGTGCTTACTACGACCATGATCATCACACTGGTTTGTTCGTTCTTTGTTACATGGATTGGCCTTAGATATTTTTATGTTTTCCTGCATCGTGATAAGACAAGAATAACAGAGTCAATACCTGCAGTGATACGTCCGAAAAAATGGATATCCTATTTTTCACGTAATCCAGTTTGGAGTATCATTTTTATTGTGCTTCTACTGGCTTCATCTGCCTTGTTATTTACGAAACTTGAAAAAGGTTTTCTTCCCGAAATGGATGAAGGTTCCATTGTGCTGGATTATGTTTCACCACCGGGAACATCGCTGGAAGAAACCGACCGTATGCTGAAGGAAGTTGAGAAGATTATTGCCAAAATACCGGAAGTGGAAAGCTACTCGCGACGAACCGGAACACAGATGGGGTTTTTTATTACGGAACCCAACACAGGCGATTATCTGATACAATTAAAAACTCAGAGAAGCCGCACTACAGAAGAAGTCACAAGCGAACTTCGTCAGCGCATTGAAGCCACGCAGCCGGCATTGCGTGTGGATTTTGGGCAAGTGATAGGCGATATGCTGGGCGACCTGATGGCTTCGGTACAGCCTGTCGAGATTAAAATTTTCGGTGATGATCATGAAAAATTAAAGGAAATTGCCGGTCAAGTCTCGGCTGTTGTTGAAGCAACGCCCGGCACAGCCGATGTATTCGATGGCATAACCGTTGTTGGCCCGGCTATAAATGTGCAGCCCGATCAGTCAAAACTGGCACTGTACCAGATCTCGCCGGCCGATTTTCAGAGTCAGGTAAAATTACAGCTCGAAGGTTTGGAATGTGGCAGCATTCCGGAAAAAGAACAGCTAACTGCAATCCGGCTTCTGTATCCCGGAACATTTAAATTGCCCATTAGTAAGCTATCCGGACAAAATATATTTCTTCCAACTGGAAAACTTTTGCCAATGTCGTCAGTGGCCGATATTCATATTGACGAAGGTGACGTAGAGATAGAACGCGAAAATCTTCAGACAATGGTGGCCGTTACCGGACGTCTTGAGAACCGTGATCTGGGCGGCGTAATGAAAGATATTCAAACTAATGTCAAGCATAAGGTTAATACGCCTAAGGGTTACCATATTGATTATGGGGGCGCTTATGCCGAACAGCAGCAATCATTCAAGGAGCTGCTTATGATTCTTTTTCTTGCAAGTTCATTGGTCTTTTTGCTGATACTGATTCTTTTCAAAGATTTAAAAGCATCGCTGCTCATTTTATTTATTTCTGTAATTGGCGCCGGGGGAAGTGTACTGGCACTTTTCCTGACAGGCACGCCGCTTAATGTGGGCAGCTATACCGGCCTGATTATGATTGTGGGAATAGTTGGCGAAAATGCTATTTTCACGTTTAGGCAATTCACGCAATGTCGGCTGGATATGGACATCAGAACAGCCATTAATACGGCTGTTTCTTTGCGTTTACGCCCGAACCTGATGACAGCCTTCGGAGCTATTATTGCCTTAATGCCGCTGGCACTGGGCATAGGAACAGGTTCGCAGTTACATCAACCACTTGCAACGGCTGTTATCGGAGGGTTTCTTGTCGCTATTCCTCTGCTGACGGTTGTTTTACCTTCGTTAATGATGCTGTTTTACTGGGAGAAGGATATAGTCTAAAGAAAATTATTTATAGTATTCATAACGGAATTTTCTTTCTGTTTCAACCGTATTGGAAGTATAATTGAAACGAATTATTGGACTTATTTTTATAATCAATATGGTAATTTTGATTTGATTACCATGAGTTGGACGTTTCTTTTGAAGCATTTTATCATTTCTTGGTTTACCCCTCCGCATAAAGGATAAATAAACATCTGCCGAGGATAAGGGTAAGGCGGTTGCATTTTATTCGTAAGGTTTGCTACGTGTCATTTTTTATTGTCTAATCCCTTTTTCAGTTCTATACCCTTTTGTGTAAGCCGGTATTTCTGTTTTATGCTTTTAGGCGTTTCGGGTAAGGTCATTTCAACATAACCGGCTTCTATTGCAGGGTAGAGATAATTATCGCGAAAATTTCCTGAGTGTCGTAAGTCAAGTAACTCCATTAATTCCGTGCGGCTTTTATTCTTTGATAGTACCATAATAAGCCTTATAACCAACTCATCAACATGGTCGGTAACATGGTCGGTAACATAGTCGGTAACATGGTCGGTGGCTTGTTCGGCAGGTCTCCAGATAATAACTTTAAAACCTTCTGATAAATCAAATACAGGCTCCTTTAATCCAGCTTCTTTTGTTAATCTGTAAATCTCTCCGGTTCCAGTTCCGAAACGTTCAATATAGCCTGCCTGATACATCGGCTCGGCTAAGCGCGGATTCGTTGGATAGGAGGAATGATCTGCCTTTAATTGGGAGATGCTTAATTCAGGTGCCAGACGACCGGGGTTAGATATTTCAAGGCGATTGGCAAACAGCATCACCTGAACACTGCCATTGCTCGTATAATCACGATGAGCCACAGCATTGACTATTGCCTCGGCAATAACAGCCTTCGGTATTTCATATTGTATGGGTGCCTGAGTGCTTATATCCCTTATTCCAACAGAGACGCTTATTTTGGACAAAATAAAGTCAACCGCCTGATCAACCTGCTCAAATACGTCTCCCTGAAATACCTTGTGGTCGGGAATGGGTTTTTCTACAATCAGACCATGATAGTGTGCACATTTCGTAACCGCCGTGGGGAAAAACTGTTGTGGCTCTTTTCCAAATGCAAGCAAGGCACTGTTGCAGACTTTCTTCCCTTGGAGCAGATGAAGATGCGACAACACTTTCTCAATAGCAGTTCCCTGCCTTAATGGAAATCCCCTTTTCGCTCTGGCGATGCCGATGAAATTGTCAACCTTTGCCACATTCAAATTTATGATTTTGGCCGTGGGATGCACTGATTCATCGAAAGACGTCAATTGAACAAGACCTTTATCTTTTAACAAAGTGACACAGGCATAATTCACCTCCTGAATCAATTCTTCGATTTTCCAGAATCGCTTATACGAAAGTGTGTCTTGAATTTTACTTATAAGCTCACTCTCTTTGGGATGGCGGAAGATTCCTGTATCTCCTTTAATAAACGCTAGGCAGTCCAGATGAAGTGCTCTTGCCTGTGTATATTCCTGCTCAGTAGGGGAAATGCCATTTTTGTCCTCGAAGCCGTAATCTTGTCCTAAGAGAATCAGATATACCTGCGATTGTTTGACTTCATCAATATAAACTTTATTCGGAGCTTGACTGCTTGCCGGAAGCTTTTCAAATATTACAGGTTCAAAAAAACTATTTAAGAGGGCATCCGTTTTAAAATGCTCAAAAAGTTGCTTGCGTTCTTTGGCAAATTCCTTCTGCACGCTGCTTATAAATACTTTTAACTTCTGCATAGACAACTTTTAATATCCGTGTTCCGGATGATAAAGATACATTTAATTATTTTCGATTCTCCAACTGCCCCCATGTTCTATCCATTTCCTTTTGCTTGAAATCTTCGGCAATTTTCACATAACGGTTGAAATTTTTATCCCGCTTATGGCCGGAAATACCTCGTGCTGCCATGTAATTCATCCCAAGTAATATACTATTGGTAAGAAAGGTCTTTCGGGCTGTGTGTGTTGTTATAAGCTCATACTTGGGAAAAGTAAGCACTTCCGTTTTTCCACCAAAGAAACGGGTAATTGAGATGGGGTCGTTTATCTCTGCTTTTTTGCAGCACTCTTTGATATAATCGTTCAGCTTCTGGCTGGAAATTACCGGGAGTGGCCGGTCACCTCCATCATCGTATTTTTTCAGAATTTCCTCAGAAAACTGGTTCAGTGGAATGATCTCGCTCACTTTAGTTTTACGGATTGTTTTATGGATACTGCCTTCTTTGATATGCTCCCGGCGGAGCTCTTGTATATCAGAAACCCTCAAACCAGTAAAACAGCCAAAGCAATAAAGGTCGCGAGCCTTCTCATGTTTTTTATTGGGAAACTTAAAACGATATAGCGTCATTAATTCTTCAATGGTCAGAAAAATGATATCTTTCTCCCGTTCCGGTGCGGAGAACTTGAAATAATGGTCGCTGACTTTCGCATCCCTGTCTTTCGCCCATGTTAGGAAAGACTTCAGCACATTAATAATCTTTGCAAGGTAATTGTCCTGTATGCGACGTTTGAGAAAAGCATATTTCTTAAGGCTGTCATAAAAGTTCATGTCAATTGCGTTGAGGTCGATATTGTAGTGTGTATCTTCCTCAAATGCTTTCAGGAAATTCTTAACGGTTATATAACCTGTAATTGTTCTGGGTGCCTTCTGAGGCCTGCCGGATTCAATATAATCATCCATCCATTCAAAAAAGCCCTTCCTTATTTTACGGGTATGTTTGTTCACTAAACAATTCTTGAAGTATGCTTCACTCAATGTCAGGTTATTTTCCAATGCTTCCTGAATGGCTTTTTCGACTTTGTTCCGGTATGTCCGAATCATTTCATTGATGAATACGTGATTGTTTTCTGGTTCACGCTGGGTTGGAGGCCTTACTAATTGCTTATTGGCATTCCAGAATTTAGGATGAATCATACATTTTGTAAAAATTATCGTACGCTGCATATCGAAAGTAATTCGCATTACAATCGACTTTTCACCTAATTTATTTTGTTTTCCGGATTTAAGATAGAAGTTAATATTTGCCATTTGTGTTGAGTTTTGAGAGGTCAAAGATAATAAAAAGTGGGTACCCAAATTGGGTACCCAAATTTATGCAAAAATAAGAACAAACATAACAAAACTAAATAAATCTATATTTTATAATGTGTTGATAAACAGCATTATTAATAAACAATAATTAATCCTGATTAAAATATATGAAGTCCCGCTCCGGGTACGATTATCCTTCTGAAAGCCCCTGTTTATGGGGCTTTTGTTTTTTTGGGGTAAGAATAAGGGTAAGAATAAAGAAATGCACCTTTTGCAGCCCATTATTGACAAGGTTTTTATGCGCTGCCCACTTTCCGGAAAATCAACAATTTTGCATACCCAAGTTCCGGTCAATTCTTTCGCTCGCCTTAGATAATAAAGGATATTTCGTGATTTCGCGTTTGAGGGCATGGCAAGTTACTATTTTTTATCATATTGAAATCTATTCGTGCATTTAATCGCATTTTCAATGACATTACTTGATGGGGAGCATGTATTCACCTGAGCATGCATTACACAAATACTAACAACAATAAGTTTCGATTGGCTTCAGCATTTCATTCTAACTTTAGTAAGAATGCTTCTATTGTTAACAAGTTGAAAAAAATAATTTATTTTATGTATGTTTGCGGCACAAGCAGTGAGTTATGGTTTCGACTAAACACGACAAAACAAACCAGTTTCTCCGGGAAATGCAAAAAAATTTGCAATCTGCGGAACTGTTTGTATACCCTGAGCCGCTAATTAAAGCGCTGAATGCTTTGACAGAGTTTATTGAAAAAGAAATATTAATTCAAGAGATAATTTTACTAAAACGCCTTGAGATTTCTGAAGCAGAATCTCTGTCAAACGCTATTTTTGGTAAAATAAATCAGCACATCATAGATGGCCTCACGTTCAATACACAAAGAACAAATATCATAATAAATGAATCAGGATTTCGGGCAAGCATCCCAATATATTTAATAGGAGAACCGCCACCCCAAAAAACTGAAAGGATTACCCCCTCCTGCACGATCGTTTATGTAAATGAACCTATTTCCAATGCTGAATCATTTATGCTTGAATTAAGCAGGTTCATAGATAATGCTCCTTTTTTATTTCTAATTACCAGCAACGGGATCACAGTAGAGAAAAAAGTAAGTCTGGGGTTAAAAAACCTGGGGATCTTCGTATTTATCAAAGATATTGGAGACGTCACAGATGAAAACCGATCAGTATTTGCTCATTTTTTGGATAATGATGCACTGCAAACTAATCTGACAGATTTGTCTGCAATATGCTCTTTGAATAATATCAGTTCCTACCTGGGAATGTATATCGAACAGGATATTGCCGAGATCCAGACAAAAAAAATGTCTCTTCAACAGCAAATAGGGATATCCCAAAAGCAAAATGAGGACCGTAACATTCAGAGCGATATAATTCAGAATGTCAAAAACCAAACCCAACTTGTATTTAATGATTTTGAAAAAGGAGTTAAAAGGCATCTTGATGAAAATTTTCGCACTAAAACAGGGCGGTTGTGGTATGCGACAGAAACTTCATTAGACGAGCTTGCGGCACTGGATTCGGAAAAAAAAGCTAAACGACATGAGTTCGTCATCCCTCCATTATTTGAAAATAATTTCCTGAATAATTTATATCAGCATCTGAACGATCACTGTGCCAAGGATATATCTTCAATGAGCGACATGTATGATTCGTTCAGCTTAAAAATGGAGGAAGACTTAGGCAAATCAAATATTGCAGTTGTACCATATTATTTCAAGCATCTTACTGATGATTCTTACCGGAAAATACTTGATAGCACGGTCCGCATTGATCGCCCGTATAAAAGCGAATTAAGGCGTATGGGGGGATACGAATATTTCATGGCAATTAGAAGGTATCAAATGATATTTTTTATGATGTTCTCTACTTTTGGACTGTCATTTATCCGTGGGATGCTCGAAATAATGATACCACTGACCATCATTTTACTGGTTATAGGTGGATACTTTGTTTTCAAAACGGTAAAAAAAGAAAAGGATGAAATGGCAGTAAAAGAATTAGACAAAGCCAAAGAATCACTTCTGAACGAAACCAAGCGGATGTTTTCGGATGTCCAGCGCGAATGGCCTTCAGTGATAACCGAACATCAGCGAGAACAAATGCAGGCGTATATTGCCCATATCGAAAGGCATGTGAAGGGGGTGCTCTCAAAACGCCTTTCCGATCAGGGCGACAAAAAACAGCTACTCAATAAACAGATACAGGGTATTGACGTTAAAGAAAAAAAACTCGCGGCTGCACAGATAAGTAATAACCAATTGCAGCACCATATTGTGCAATATGAAAAAGAGCTTAGGCAGCAAATCAAAACAATTGCCGATGCGATTACACCAGTGTAAATAATCCCTGTTAATTGTTCAACAAAAATTATGAAAGTAGGAATTGATTTAGGAACAACATTTTCGTTGATCACCCGAATGGGTAGTGGCGGCAGTGTAATTTATATACCGGATATCACCTACAGGCAGAATTTGTTTACGCCATCAATCGTAAATTTCAACAATGAAACGGCACTGGTAGGGCTTTTTGCCGAATCCTATCTTGAGCAAAATCCCGACCATCCTGCGATCCGATTTTTTAAAAGAAATTTCGGTGAACAAAAACCGCTATTTTACGACAGCAAAGGAACACCGTGGTACCCTGACACTATCGGCGCGCTTGTGTTGAAAAAGCTAAAGGCGGATGCTGAAGGATATGCATCAGAAATGCTTGATGGTGCCGTAATTACTATACCTGCTCATTTTTCGGATCCGCAACGCAAATCAGTGCTCAACGCGGCGTTTATGGCAGGAATTCCCGTACTAGGTCTCGTTGAAGAACCTGTAGCGGCCGCCCTGCATTACGGTATCACCGAAAACACTATGGATAAACTGATTCTGGTGTATGACCTTGGGGGCGGAACTTTTGACGTTACGTTACTAAGCATGAATGAAAAAGGTGTTTTTGTACTGGCCAAGGACGGCCTGACTGAGCTCGGCGGTAAAGAATTTGACGAGCGTATCGGCGAGATTATCTTGAAACAATACTGGCATCATTATGGTAAAGAAACAGAACCCGATGCAAAATTTTTACTTAACCTGCGCAAGGTTTCCGAACAAATAAAAATAGAGCTGGGAATGCCTGGGACACGTTTTGTAAAAAAAATGTGCCTGCTCGGGAACAAGCCTTTTGAGGCTTATGTGACCGCTGACGAATTTGAAAAAGCGATTGCACCACATGTTGAAAATACAGTGGAAGTATTGCTCCGCTGCATAAAAAGTGCAAGCATTGGGACAGAAGATATTGATTCGGTAATTATGGTCGGAGGCTCATCCATGGTGCCGTTGATAAAAAATAGGATACATCAGATCTTCCATAAGGACACCCAAAAAGTACTGTTTCATAATCCAATGAAAGCGGTTGCCGCAGGCGCGGCCATGCATGTTTGTCAGCTCGACGGCGATGCTGCAAAATATAATATTCCCCCGGAACTTAAGGGTGTTTGCGGATATAATACAGGCATCCGAAGCATCGACTCTGCGACTGGAAGAGTAAAAATAGATACACTAATCAGCAAAAATACACCCTTACCGGTAACGGTATGCAAAACGTATTATACAACGCATCCCCTGCAGGAAAAAATGCTGCTTGACTTTGTTCAATACATTGACAAAACGACCGCCCCTATAAGCCTTGGCAATATGGTCATCTTACTTAACCGCGGTACAGAGCGGAATTATCCTATTGAAGTTACTATAGAAAATACTATTAACGGGACTGTTAATGTGAAAGCATTTGACCCGCAAACGGGGCAACAATTGAATCAGACCTTCGGGATGCATGGAGCTGAAAGCAATTACCTTTACACGCAAAAAGCGTTAGTCAACAATATTACAATAAATTGTTTAGTATGACCAGAGAAGAAGCGCTCGAATTATTCGACTTATCGAATGAAGCTAGCAACGATGATATTTTGGAAAAATATCGCGAAATGTATTCCGATTTTATGTTAAGGCTTACAAATGCGCCAACACCCAATCTTAAAAAGATCTACAATCAGAACATCCAGAAACTTGAAGACGCTTTTAGGGTACTCTGCCCTGATGCGGAGGTTGACCAAACGCAGTTTTTACCAACCGACAAGCCGTTGATAGGGACTTCACCTTCAAATATAAATATTAATATCTCAAATAAGGTTGAAAGCAAAAAAGATGATAAAAAACCGCAGAATAAACCCCTAAAGAGCAAGGGGCTGCCTGTGATGTTTTTATTAGGATCTGTCATATTTTTTGCCGTTGGATTGTCATTTTTTATCATGTTTATGAAGCGCGATAAAGTAATGAAAGGACAGGAAACAATCATCTCAAAACTTCGCGCTGATTCCACGCAGTTGCATTCTTCATTTGCTCCATTTATGAAGAATGGCAAATTAAAGATCGCTAACAAATCGGAATATCAGTTTACGATTACACGCATGTCAGTGCTATTTTTGGATGAAAATAAACAATTAAAGCATCTTGCCTTTTTCTGGAAATATCCATTGGACCCGGGCAAGACAACTCCGGTGCTTGAGTATTATGGAAAAGACGTACGAGGAAATAGCATAAGCTGGGATGGCAGTGTGCTTTTTTATGCTTTTTATATAACAACACCCGGCGGCGGGTATGGCTACATTGACGGTATCTGGACCACTGAACAAAAAGATGGGGATATCATTTTGAAACAGGAATAAATTAATATGCCAAAGTTGGACGCAGCGAGATTGCAAAATTGTAATCTGTGCATTACTAATTATCTCAAATAGCGTATTGACCTTAGCTAAACATCGTAATGATTTTGATTCTGATTATTAATGAGAAAAATATATGTGATGAAAATAATCAAATTTTTAATGTTCATCTCACTCCTTTTTATCGGAGAATTAAGTTTTGGCCAGCAACGAATAGGAGTATTAGTAGGGCCAACAATAACACATATCAGTTCAGATTTTGCAAAATATAATGTCAGGGTAGGGTTTTCAGCCGGACTTTCTTATACCATTTTTATGGGGCATTTTTTTTCAATTTCAACAAACATTTGCTATGAACGCAAAGGGTTCGGGTATCAAATTATGGACTCCGTGGGGCGGGGAGTAAGAGAAATAAACAAATTAGATTATTTAGTTATCCCCGCATTAATTAGATTTGGGCATAATATATTTGTCACATTCGGACCCTACATGGGGCTTTTATTGAATCATAGCAAGGAGTATAAAGACCCTAATATTTCAGGAACTCAAAATTCCAATAAAGTATTCAAAACAATAGATGCTGGACTAACTGTCGGATTGGGTGTTCAATTATTACGAGGTTTTTCTATCGAAGCAAGAAATAATATCGGCCTCTCAGATATCTCAAAACTTCAAGAAATAAATAAAACATACTCTGGTAATTTATTGTTCGGAATTACATTCAATGTTAATCCCGGCTCTGGAAAAAAAATCTTAAAGAACATGTATAACATTGATGCGCCCCCAATATAATCCAAGTTCTAAAGCGTTTTTTTACAAAATTTCCAACCTGTGAGTTATGGTATTAAGACCAATCTGATGCCAACGCTACCACCTCTATTCCCAGGATTGCTGTAATTCCGAAAAGATGCTCGGCAATCCCCAGAATTAGCCCCCCAAAAACCACCACGGTAAATACGTTCAGTCCCATCTGTAGGTCCTTCAGGATTTTGTGTAGGACCTTTTTCATAGTATGCATTCTCATACCAATCACTACACCACTCTGACACATTCCCGCTCATATCATAAATTCCAAGTTCATTGGGCTGCTTCAGTCCAACGGCATGGATTCTATTTTCCCCATTTCCCAGGTACCAAGCTACTGCATCTATGTTATTGCTACCAGAAAAAATGTAGTTTTTACTTTTTAATCCGCCTTTTGCAGCGTACTCCCACTGCGCTTCATTAGGCAAGCGATAATCATTTCCTGTTCTTTCACTAAGCCAGTTGCAATAGGCACTGGCGTCATGCCAACTTACATGAACAACAGCCTGATCATTTTCGGTAAGGTCGCCCTTATATCTGCGGCCTTTATTATCATATTGCCAGGTAACTTTTTTTTGCTTTTTCCATTTCTTGCCCTTCATCACCCAACTCCAACCATCCTTTTCGGCATCAGTTTTTATTCCTGTCGCATCAACAAATTCCTTAAACTGCGCGACTGTCACTTCATATTTTCCCAAATAATAATTACTAAGCTCGATTCGGTGCTGCGTTTCATAGCTATTCCTTTCAACTTCAGAATATGGACTGCCCATTAAAAAATAGCCCCCATTTACTTTAACAAAAGTAAGATCATATTGATCAATTATTTCCTGTGGCATTGCATTCCATGCAGATTCAATGGCTTTTGCAATTGAATCTGCCTTGGCTTTCGCTGTCGAATCCGCCTTAAACTCCGCAATTGCCAACGCTTTAGCAATGTCTTCACGTTTAATCCTTTCTATAGAATCTGATTTTGCCTGTGCTAGAGCTTTAACTCTGGCTGCAATTTCAGCGTTTGCCCGGGCAATCGAATCATATTTGGCTTTCGCTTTCACAGCAGCTTTTTCATTTTCTGCTGCCTTCTCATTTGCAATCCTATTATTTCGGATTTTCAATAGGTCTATCTCATACAAGTCTTCAGTATTCAGGTCTTGTTCAATAACAGTATATTTAGAACTAAAAAAATCAGAATTATTTTCTGTACTGATGGCTTCAATTTTATAAACGCCCTTTATCAGATACACTTTCTTTATCCCACCATTCTCGACTATACCCTTATCTTCTCCGTCAATTTTAATTCTGCATCTAAGATTAGATGAAATTTTAAGTATAAATTTATTCGATGTGGCTTGCTGCGGACTCGTGTTATTATTTTGCTTCGGCTTATTCTCAGGAATTATTATCTGCGCATATAGCACACTGTTGAACAATAGACAAGCTATAGTCGCAAGACATTTTATTAAGATATTCCTGCTTTTCATTAAGAAAAATATTATTCCGCAATTCTCTCAGGCGGCCCTCAAAACTAACAGAATTATCAAAAGCAACCACCAATATTTCTGAAAAAAAGTTTTCTGTTTTACAGCAACGGGGGCCGGCCCTTCCGCTGTCGATACCGTCGTTATTATATTTTTTACTATTTTAAGATCACGGTCTGAAAGCGTATTGGTAAAAGATAAAAAGCAACAGTAGGTCATTTTATTGATCTGATATAACTGTACGATCATTTTTTTTGATGCACTATTATACGTGAGCAGCGTATATTGATTTATTGATGCCGCTTCCTCGCTTTCTTCAAGCAGCCCCGTTGCGCCGGTCATACCCGGAATCTCTGATGATAGCTTTTCAAAAAGCCTCGTTGTATCCTGCAAAGTTATTATCCCAAAAAAACAGTCACCTGCCGGATTTTCATATAAGCGACTATGTGTCACGGGCGAATTAGCATTCGTACTCCAGTTCTCAGGAACTGAAAACCTGAACGGCCCGTAAGTTTGCTCGATGTTTCGCGGTTGCGAAAAAGTGTTTACAAGACTGAAGCAAAATATCGCGAATGCAATAATTGATTTACTCATATCATTTGAATTAAAGCACTTATTGCCGGACTATTGGCATTTCGGTTTATTTCCTTTGATTCGCCTTATAGAGGACTTTGATTTATCCATATATTTTCCCTTAACCATCAAATAAAAAGCTTGTGGGCAATAATAATCTTTGCCATCGATTGTAATGAATCCGCTATTGTCTGTTTTTAGATAATAGCCATCCAACCCTTCGTGAAACACGAGCAGTGGAAACGACTCGTCAATTGAAATATACAGTTCGCCATTCTCTTCTTTTACACAGGTCAACTTAGTATAAGGTCGCAAATAAAGGATATCTGTTTTGATCTTGCCAAGCGCTTCGATGCGACAGTTCAATGGATTTACACTTTCCGCCACATTATAGGTGCCGCCTATCAGGAAACATTTGTACTGCGGACTGAACAACTGCAGATTTTTTAAATCAAGTTTACATTGATCAAATATTCTTTTATCGTTTGGCGCAAACTTGAAAATATTTTTGTTACAGGAAATTAATAGAACTGAAACAGCCACCAGAAAAAATAATTTTTTCATAAGACAGAGGTTTATAAGTATTGACATTAATATTTATTTACATTCAGGAGCATTTCCTTTCAACTTAATAATAATAGAGTGATGCTTGTCAACAAATTTCCCTTTAACATTTAAAAACACCTCGTTCAATACATAATATTCCTTCCCGGTCATTTTTATGAAACTATTCTTTTCAATATGGAAATAGCCATCTTTGGTCACCTTAAAAAGCACAGGAGAATACGCCTTATCAAGCGATACAAAAAGGCCGGTAGAGTCTGCTGATGTACAGGTTAATTTTGTATGCTTACGCAAAATTATTCGCTCATGGTAAACATCACTAATTCGCTCTATTGCACATGTTTTGGTATTGACACTTTCACCGGCGACCTTTCCGGGAAAAGGCATTGAGGGCATTGGAGATTTTTCATTAACAGCATTTCTGGAATCCTCAACCCCTGCAATGAAAATGCAATCGTAATCGGGACTGTAGAGTTGCAGACTTTTAATATCCATTTTGCTGCCTTCAAAAATCTTGCGGTCGCTCACGGTTAATTTATAAAACTTGCATGAAGTTAAAATTACTAATGCAAATAATAGAATGGATAACTTTTTCATTTTATATAAATTTAGTGTTAAATGTAAACAAAACTAATAAATATAAATATAGTATTACTTAATATTAACACACTATTTTCCCTTGGCGAGTCTGAAACCAGTCCCAGCCTCTGCTGTAGTTTGATCTGAGGTACCCCTCGATGCACAGCGCCCTCGCAGTGCCCCGATCAGGTAACTGCCACCTTTAACAACCCGCCCTGAGCCAATATCAGCACCGGGTGGATCTGCCTGTTTATCCGTCGTAAAATCGCCAAACCAATCGCTGCACCATTCCCACACGTTGCCGCCCATATCGTAAAGACCTAACTCATTAGGTTTTTTCATCCCTACAGGGTGAATTATATAATTACTATTCTCCGCCAACCATGCAACATCATTGAGTTTATTACTTCCCGGGTATTTATACTTTTTACTGAGGTTTCCTCCACGAGCTGCAAACTCCCATTCAGCTTCGGTTGGAAGGCGATAAGTTTGTCCGGTAAGCGCGTTTAGTTTGGCAATAAATTCCTGGGCATCATCCCAACTAACATTTTCTACAGGACAGTTATCACAGGCGGAGTTATTATCTACATCCACTCCCATTACAGCTTTCCATTGAGTGCGTGTAACTTCATATTTGCTGATATAAAAACTCCCGACGCTCACCTCATGCGCTGGCTTTTCACTTCCATAACAATTGGGCCATTGATCGGAAGTACAGCCCATGGTATATGTCCCACCTTCCACCACTACCATATTATCAGAGAGCTCTTTCAGCATCACATTAAGGCGGGCCTTATCCTTCTCTAGCTCTTCGTTTGCTTTGCGCTGTTCTTCTTCGGCATCGAGTTGTGAATATTTCTGCTGTTGTGCTAGATATTCTGCATCCTTTTTCGCTTCGATATCGGCTTTTTCTTTTTCGAGGCGGGCTTCTGTTACTTTGGCAATATCAATGCCGAGCAGCTTCTCGGAATTGATATCTTCCTGTACGACGGTATATTTCATATAAAAAATATCGCGGCTGTCTTCTGTACTTTTGGCTTCTAGCAGAAACTCCCCTTTCGGCAAATAAATCTTTTTTATAACATTGGCCTGTGCAAGACCCTTATCTTCGGTATCGATCGTAATTATACAATTTTTATTCGCCAGAATCTTCAGCGTAAGTTTATTTAGATTTTCTGGCTGCGAGTTGGTCGGCTTATTATTTTGTTTCGGTTTGTTCTCCGGTATAATTATCTGTGCCTGCACCGCAAGCGGTATAAGAAGGTGCAGTATAAAAATGAGATTAATTAATTTGATTTTTATTTTCATGCTTGAACTATTTTTTTTAATAATAATACTGTGAGTGCACAGAGGTAAACTTTCGGCTATACAACTCCTCACCTCTTTTCCTCACACGTTCTAAAAAGGTTACTGACCTTATGCAATTAGCCTAAGTTACGGAGTCAATACAAGCCGAAGACCTATTGTCCCTACATTTTTTCCAGCCGGAACACCATACCGATTTGTTATACGATAATCCCTTTTCTGATCCCAACTAAAAGGATTTGAACCCCACCCACCCCTTACAGCATGTATTTTTTCCCTGTATTTGTCATTTATCCCCGATTGATTAATAGGCGTTAACTTTGCTGGAAAGTATACGTCTGAACAGAGTTCATCAACATTACCACACATATCGTAAATTCCCAGTTCATTAGGTGCAAACTGACCGACTCTATAATTAAATTTATTTTTTTGGTTTGTATCGGCTATGTCACAAATATTATTGCTTCCAGGGTATTTGTACCCTTTTGAATTATTTCCACCTCGTGCAGCAAATTCCCATTCAGATTCCATTGGCAATCTAAATTTTCGGCTTGTTATTAAATTCAATTTAGCAAGGAACTCCTGAACATCAAACCAATTCACCGATTCAACGGGACAGTCCTCGCAACCGTTCGTGAGAGAGTAGTTCCTACCCATTATTATTTCCCATTGTTTCTGTGTTAATTCAAATTTACTGATATAAAAATCTCCAACGGTAATAGGATGACTTGACTCTTCATCTTCTCGGCAATCCATATCACTTTTTGCCCTGCATCCCATCATAAATGTGCCACCCTGAACAAACACCATATTTGATTTAATTTCCTTCAAAATGTTATTATGGGCACTCTCTTTTTGTTCACTTGTTTTCAAGGTATCGGTCATTTTGTCCCAATCAATGTCATTGTTGCAATCATAACCGGTGAGATTTTTATATTTAATAAAATCAGATACTGCATTAACTTTATCCCCTAGCTTATAATATGTATATCCTCTCAATCTATAATTTATAGATAACCAAGGAAATGCTTCACGCTCCTCATCTTTAATTTTTGTAAAATCTGAAATTGCAAGCCGAAACTTGCCTTGAGCGTAGTATATCATCCCCCTGTCTACATATGCCCAGGTGTTCCCTGAATCAATGGACTTTGTAAAATCAACAAGAGCCATTCTTAGATTTCCCATCTGCTTGAAAATATTTCCCCGCTCCACGGTACAATAATAGCAATCAGGTTCCTGCTCAATTACTTTATCGTAATCTTTCAAAGCCATTTCATACATTCCTAGATCAGAGTAAATATCCCCTAGCTCGCGATAGCCTTCAAAATATTCTGGAGATATCTCAATGACTTTAGAATAATCCGCAATGGCAAGCTCGTATTTTCCCTGAAATTTATAAAACGCGCCCCGACCGAGGTAGGCTTCTATATATTGTGGATCAATTTCTATTGACTTCGAATAGTCGGCAATTGCCAAATCGTATAATTTTTGGTAAAAATATGCATCGCCACGCCCACAAAATGCTTTACTGCTTTTTGGATCAATTTCAATCAGCTTAGAGTAGTCCGCAATAGCAAGAGTATAATTATTTAGACTCATATATGCGTCACCACGATTCACATAAGCGTCAGTATAATTTGGATTGATGATAATAGCCTTAGTATAATCCGCTATTGCTGTATCGTACATGGCTTTATTATAGAACGCGATCCCTCGAATATTGAAGGCCCACGAATATTGAGGGTCAATTTCTATAGCTTTGGTGCAATCTTTTATAGCAAGATCATAATTGCCTTGTTCGTAATATGTATTGCCCCGCGATGCAAACGCTTCAGCCGAATTTTGATTAACAGAAATAATCTGAGAATAGTCTGCAATCGCAAGATCATATTTCCCTTGTGAATTATAAGCATCCCCACGACCAATATATGCATAAATGAAAGTTGGAAGAAGTTCAATTACTTTTGAAAAATCAGCGATGGCAAGATCATACTTTCCCTGATCGTTAAAGGAAACAGCTCTATTGTTGTAATAGATGGGGTCATTGGGATTCAATTCTATCGCAATCGAATAATCTTTGATAGCTAGGTCATAGATTTTTAAGCTATTGTATGAGTTCGCACGATTATTATACGAAATTGGATTTTGAGGATCTAATAAAATAACTTTTGAGAACTCAATTATTGCCTTTTCATAATTTCCCTGAGATGTATACGTATTTCCATTTTTAATGAGTTCATCTATTTTCGCTTTAAGCTGTAATTTTTCATTATCAAGACGGGTTTCGCGTAATTTTTCAAGATCAATTTCATATAACCTCTCAGAGTTAATATCTTTCTCTTCAACTGTATATTTTGTTACAAAAATATCCAGTACATTTTCAGTGCTGATGGCTTCAATTTTAAATTCACCTTTTTGCAAATACACCTTTTTTATTCCACCGGCATCCACGATACCCTTATCCTCTCCATCCACTTTAATTTTGCATTTCAAATTAGGAGATATCTTAAGAACGAGCTTATTATCAGTATTCGCTGGCTGTGGATTTGTGTTATTATTTTGTTTTGGCTTGTTATCCGGTATAATTATCTGG
>CAZNRQ010000017.1:0-19285 GCA_964574845.1 uncultured Bacteroidales bacterium | reverse complement strand
GAAAGATTTACTTAACGATTCGGTAAGGATTATTGTGATTAATCGGGCTCTTACGCCTGAGGAGGATAGAAACCTTAGAAGCCAAAAGATTATTCCAAAGGTTACTAAAATTGCTTATGATGCAGTCGCATTTATTATTAATAAAGAGAATGCAGACTCAACCCTGCAATATGAACAAATAGCCGGCATCTTTTCGGGAAAAATCACTGATTGGAATCAGATCAATAAAAATTCCAAATACGGTGAGATTGCTTTGGTTTTTGATAATAACAAATCTGGAAACCCACGTTATTTCAAAGAAAAATTCAAAATAAGTAATGCGTTCCCTAAAACCTGCTATGCCGTAAACTCAAACGAAGAGGTAATTAATTTCGTTGAGAAAAATAAAAATGCCATCGGCATTGTTAGTGTCAATTGGATCAGCGATACTCAGGATACCGTTTCACACAGATTTCTAAGTAAAATTAAGGTTGCTGGTGTCTCAGATGAAGGCTCCAACGAAGGCCCTTTTATGAAACCTTACCAGGGATACATTGCCGAAGGTTCCTATCCATTTATTCGCGAAGTTAATGTGATCAACCGTGAGTATTTTTCCGGTCTTGGCACAGGATTTGCCTCATTCATTGCAGGTGAGAAAGGACAACGCATATTTTTGAAATCAGGCTTAGTCCCTGCTCAGATGCCAATAAGGCTTGTTGAAGTAAAAAAGTGATAAAAAAACAGGAGGATATAAAAATGTCAACTAAACTAAAATTCATTGCAGCAATTATTCTTTGTGCGGGATTTTCTTTCGCTGCATCCAGATCGATTGCTCAAAATCTCGAAATTGCAAAATCGTATACCCTGAGTGAACGGTTTGAAGACGCTCAAAATGCTTTCGAAGCTTTACTGAAAGCACAGCCTAATAATGGTGATGTGTTTTTCTTTTATGGCGAGAATTTTCTTTACGAATATTTTTCTGATACGGTTTACGGCTCAGAGAAAGCTTCCGCAGCTGATGCTTTGCGGTATTTTAAAAATGGTGTTGCAGCTGATTCGAACAATCCCATCTGTTATGTGGGTATAGGAAAAGTTGCCCTGATGTTGAAGGATGTAGCCGAAGCTGAGAAATATTTTGCCAAAGCCCAAAGTAAATTCCCAAGCAAAGCAAATAAGGCTTCTACCGTATCACCCGAAAAACAAGCATTGACATTGGCCAAAATAGCTGAAGCTTATGTGCTAATCGATAGAAAGAAAAATATTCCTAAAGCACTTGCTCTGCTCGAAAAGGCAGTTTCACTTGATCCAAACAATGCTGATATATACTTAATTTATGGTGATGCCTATATAGAAGGGAATGATGGATCGAACGCTATTTCACAATACAAAATGGCGCAGGAGTTAAATCCTAAATCACCATCAGCAAAATTACGTTTGGGGAACCTATGGATACGCGCAAAAAACTATACGGAAGCTATTGGTTACTATAAAGAGGGTATTGAAATCGACTCTACATTTGCTCCTGCTTATCTCGAATTGGGGAAATTATATTCAAAAGCCAACCAGTTGGATAAATCACTGTATTATTTTAAAAAGTATGACCAAATGTCGACCAATATTTCTGCCAAAATTAAATACGTGAATGTTTTGATGGAATCAAAAAAATATGATGAAGCATTGAAAAAACTCGACGAAATATCCAAGTCTGATACTAGTCGTAATGATCTTAACCGCGCATATGCGATTTCCTATTATGAAACCAACAAATATGATAAGGCTCTGATTTCTAGTGAAAAATTCTTTAAGAAAACAACTCCTGAAAAAATTAAGGTTGTTGATTATTCTTATTATGGTAAATCATTATCTAAAAACAATAAAGATTCATTGGCTATCATTGCCTTTCAGAAAGCCTATGATCTAGATACTGCCAACTATGATGTCCTTTCAGATATAGCTGCTTCATATAATAAAATGAAAAAATACTCCGATGCAGCCCGGTATTATGAAATGAAATTGTCGAAACCATCAGATAAGCCTCGCTTTGCAGATCAATACAAGTTAGGCCTGGTATATTACAACCTTGGACAAGCAGAAAGGAACATTGATATTTGGAAAAAGGCTGACGCTTCGTTTAAAGTTATTTCGGATGGCAAACCCGATTTTATGAATGGTAAATCATTTTTCTATAGAGCAGTTATCAATTCTATGGTCGACACACTATCAAATACCTTGGAGGCAAAGCCTTTATTCGAAAAGTATATTACTTTTGGTGTAGCAGATACCGTAAAAAACAAAGGAGAACTAATTTCTTGCTACGATTATCTGGCTTATCAGTACTCTAAGATTAAGGATTATTGCAATGCAAGATTTTATTGGACAAAGATTGTATTCCTCGACCCAAATAATAAAAAAGCACTAGACCTGCTGAAAGATACCAAAGGAAAATGTCCTACTGAAAAATAATATTTCTGAAAGGCTGTCGCAAACCGACAGCCTTTCTTTTTTTCAGCCCCCCATGTATACAGAATGGGAAATGCCTGGAAAAGTTTCATACACCACTAACACAAATTAGGATAATGCTCTTTAAAGTTTCAAACTATCCTCAATCTTCAGTCGCCTATATACATAATGCCTGGTTCCGGTTGCCGACTGCTGGCTTGGAACTTGTATCTTGGGTCCTTGGAATTTTGAACTTACCGTTAACTTGACCAAACCTACCGTTAACTTGACCAAACCTACCGTTAACTTAATTGTCGATTTCTGTAAACAATAAACCCTTACTTTTGTAGTTAATTAATAAAACAAATTTTCAAAGGTTCAGAAAAATTAATTTATATTTGCGCTTCCAAAAAATGAAGAATTAATAACAACAGAAAAATAACTTTAAACAATTAATTTACAAATTAAAACTTTAAAAAAATGAGTAAAAAAAATGGACAAGGTCAATCATTAGGAGAGGCCTTATTATCAGTGTTTGCATCCTTTGCAATTGTGATCGCTTTTATCGTTTCTTACATCGTGTTTAAGTATGTGATGGGAAGTGGTGCTAACTTCGAAGGTGGTAACCCCGAAGGTCACCCATTACCAGGAAACTATTTGGCTATGATCTATAAAGGAGGTATGATTGTTCCTTTGTTAATGACTTGCGTTCTGACAGTTTTGATCTTCACTATCGAAAGATTTGTTATGCTCCGTAAAGCCAGAGGTAAAGGCCGTATCAATGTTTTTGTAAAATCTATTCAGGCTTCATTGTCAGCCAAT
Organism: uncultured Bacteroidales bacterium; assembly: GCA_964574845.1. Lineage (GTDB taxonomy): Bacteria > Bacteroidota > Bacteroidia > Bacteroidales > CAIWKO01 > CAIWKO01. The sequence continues at coordinate 16,045 of CAZNRQ010000017.1, read as the reverse complement.
AAAATTGACGAAGCTATCGTTGCTTGCGACAAACAAAAAGGTTCTGTTGCTAACGTTATGAAAGCAGGTTTAACCAAGTACAAAGAATTGAAAGCTGATACTGTTCTCGAAAAAGATCAGAAAGTGCTTGCTCTTCAAAAAGACATGGAAGAATCAACCGCTCTCGAGCTGCCTATGCTTTCAAAAAACCTGGTTATTTTATCTACTCTGGCATCTATCTCCGTACTTATCGGTCTTATCGGTACCGTACTTGGTATGATCCGTGCATTTGCCGCTTTGGCAACCGCAGGTTCACCTGATGCTTTAGCTCTGGCTACTGGTATTTCGGAAGCTCTTATCAACACAGCTTTTGGTATCACAGGTTCAACCATTGCTATTATTTTCTACAACTATTTCTCTAATAAGATTGATAGTTTAACCTTTAAAATTGACGAAGCTGGTTTCAGTTTAGTTCAGACATTTGCTTCAACTACTAAGTAATTTAACAAGAACGTAAGTAATTTTTTGTATCATGGCAAAAATAAAACTAAAAAGGAGTTCCCCCCATGTGGATATGACGCCCATGGTGGATTTGTTCTCGCTGCTTTTGACGTTCTTTATGCTTACAACCTCTTTCCGACCTCAGGAAGCCAAAGTTATTGACTCACCTACTTCAGTTTCTGAAAAACAAGCACCAGATAAAAATGTTATCTCGGTACTGATTTCAAATGATGACAAGGTATTCTTTAATATTGACAACGGGAAAGATTCTACCACTCACTACAGAAAAGACCTGATAGGTGAGATCACAAAAAGGTATAATATTTCTCTAAATCCTCAACAGATCAAGGCTTTTGAACAAGGCTCCTCATTCGGAATGCCTATCAAAGATCTGAAAGCTTGGTTGAATGAAAAAGATTCTAAGAAAAAAGAAGCATTTCAAACAGGAATACCCATAGATACGGTAGGAACCCAAATGCCCGAACTGGGCGACTGGGTCCGCTTTGCCCGTATCATTAACCCTAACGCTGAAGTGGCTATTAAAGGCGATGCTGATGCCAATTATAAAACTGTTAAAAAAGTTATGGACCTTATGCAGGAAAACAACGTTAATAAGTTTAATCTGGTGACCAATCTCCAAAAAGAGGAAGCTACTTTGGAAGATATCAAGAAATAATTTGAAATTATTATTTAAAACGATAATACCGAAATAATATGGGTGAAATTATAGAAAATGATTCCGGGTCGAAAAAAGACGGCGGAAGGCGAACCCCCAAAAAACATGGGACGCACATCGACATGACCCCCATGGTCGACTTGATGTGTTTGCTCATCACGTTTTTTATGCTTACTACTGCTTTTTCCAAACCTAAGGTTATGGAAATTACTATGCCGGATAAAAAACCGATTATTGATAAACCTGAAGACCAGGTACAAGTACCAGCTATTAGAACCTATTCTATCCTGCTAACCGAAAACGACAGAGTATATTGGTTCCATCATAGCGATATCGCTGAAGGTGCAAAAGAGGGAAGTATTCCTCCGGTAAATATGTGGCATAAAACTGATTTCAGTAAAGACGGACTTCGTAAAGTTTTACTTAAGCTTAATGAAAAAGTTTTTACCGATATTTATAATTTAAAAGATAATGTAAAAAAAGGTGAATTGGTTATGAGTGACGATTCTCTTAATGCACAGATCAAAAGAATTAAAAAGTCTGATAAGAAATCTCCTATCATTCTGATTAAGGCCGACCCAAAGACTAAATATAAAGACATTGTCAACGTTGTTGACGAAATGGCTATTTGTAACATCGGTGGGTATGCTATTGTTGATATGTCAAAAGAAGAAGAAGCAATTATAGCAACTGCACCTAAATAATTTTAAAAATTTATACTATGGAAGAAAATTTTGATTTTTCCAATGCTAAGAACCTCGACGAAATTGTTTTTCGTAATAGGAACAAAGAATACGGTGCTTACGATCTTCGTAAAAAATACAGTAAATTTGTTACCCGTTCGTTAGTTATTTCGATCGCAGTGTTGTTGTTTGGCGTGCTTATTCCATTTTTTATCTTTAAGCAAAGCTATTCAGCAAACCAGGATCAGCAGGTAGCCGTCGACATGATGGATATGAACAAACCTAAGCAAGAAGCTGCTCCTCCACCTCCGCCTCCACCACCGGAAGCTACAGTGGAACAAAAGGCAAAATTTACTGCCCCTGTAGTTGTTTCTGACACTAACGTAACCACTGATATTAATCAGGACGACCTTAATAAAACAGTTAATACCAATATTAACACTGAAGAAGTTGTCGTGGAAGATGACAATTCAAATCAGGTTATTGAAGAGGTTGTTGAAACTCCTATTTTTACAGTGGTCGAAGAAATGCCTTCCTTCCCAGGTGGGGACGAAGCGCGTATTAAGTTTTTAACTGAAAACATAAAGTATCCCCAAATGGCCAAAGAAAGCGGCATACAGGGAACGGTTTATGTAACCTTTGTTATCAACGAAAAAGGCAAGGTGGCTGATGTGAAAGTTTTACGTGGAATTGGTGGTGGTTGCGACGAAGAAGCTATTCGAGTCGTTAACATCATGCCTCCATGGAATGCAGGTAAACAATCCGGTAAAGCTGTTCGCGTTCAGTTTAACATGCCTATAAAGTTTACATTGAACTAATTGGTTATTGTGATTGGAAAAGCCACTCCTGAAAAGGGTGGCTTTTTTTTTAAGTCGTTTTTTTGTCGTAAATTTGCTATAAATATATGGTTATGAAGATCAGAATTCTGTTTGCATTGTTGATATCCCTTATTATGATTTCCTGTAAAAAGGATAAACCTATTGTTGATTCACCTAAAAAAACCGGTAATATTCATTTCCAGTTCTCCCACAAGGTAAACGGTCAGATATTGATCACCGATACCCTTGTCTATACCAACACTGCGGGTAACCATTACATGGTGAACGACATCAAATACTTTATTTCAGAAATAACCCTGCACAACAGTAATGGCTCAAATTATGTCATATCCTCTGCAAATGGCATACATTATATCGATACCGACATCCCGTCCACTTATCTCTGGCAGCCAATCGATAATGTTCCAGCCGGAAATTATACTTCTGTGAGTTTTATTTTTGGTATTAATCAAGAAAAAAATATTGCCGGATTATTTACTAATCCTCCCGAAGTTAACATGGCGTGGCCCCAACCCCTAGGAGGTGGTTTTCATTACATGCAATTAAACGGATGGTGGATGGATACAAATGCCATGTTGTCGCCTTTAAGTTTTCATTTGGGGATAGGGCAGATCTATTCTCATGATGTAATAGTACTCGATTCTATTACCGGCTTTGTTCAGAACTATTTTACCGTCAATCTTCCTTCTTCAGCACTGACAATAACAGCGAATGCAACTACAAATGCAGAAATTACCATGAATATTGATAGTTGGTTCGATACCCCCAATGTTTACAATTTCGATTATTGGGGAGGAAGTATAATGCAAAATCAAACCGCTATGCGTACCATTGTCGAAAATGGCGCCGATGTGTTTACTTTTCAATTAAATCCATAATCTATGGCTACTTTTATAAAAAACCGACTTCTGCTTATCTTATTATTCGTAATAGCATGGGCAGCCACTTCGTGCAAAAAAGAAATTCCTATTCAGGATGTTTATATTAATAATTCCGGCACTTACAAACCTACTCCTTATATTATACATGCGCCCTGGTATTTCCCAACTCTGATGAATATCTCTGCGGACAACCCTTTAACTGTCGAGGGCATTTATCTTGGTCGTTGCCTGTTCTACGATAGGCGTATGTCAGGCAAGTCAATACCCGATTCACAAATGACATGCGCCACCTGCCACATACAGGAGAATGCTTTTGAATGCGGAACCAATGGCCCATTTCCGGGTGGTCATCCGTATGGCATTACAGGTATCTCGACTCCGCATGTCATGTTGCCCATGTTTAATCTGGTCTGGCAAAACAACGGATATTTTTGGAACGGACTCATTCATCCTGATAATCCCAACCCCCGCAAGCGTCGTCTGGAAGATGTAGTTTGGATGGGAGTTACAGCCCCTCACGAAATGTATAGCGATACCAACGATGCTCGCGAAGCAATCAAAAATATTCCGGGCTATAAACCTCTCTTTAAAAAAGCTTTCGGAACTGATACCATAACCTTCGAATTGATGTCGAAAGCAATTGCCCAATTTATTCGAAGCATTGTCTCCTACAATTCCAAATTCGATCAATACCTCCAGGGGCAAACTTCCTTGACACCCTCTGAGATGAGCGGCTTTACGCTTTTTGTTACTGAAAACGGGGCCGATTGCTTCCATTGTCATGGTGGGGAGGGGAATCCTCTTTTCTCAACCTATTTGTTTTACAACAATGGAAAGGACACCTTGTTTAATGATCCCAGAGACCGCTTTGCCGTTACGGGTGATCCGATGGACCATGGAGCCTACAAAGCACCTAGTCTGCGCAACATCGAGCTTACAGGGCCCTATATGCACGATGGAAGGTTTCAGACCTTAGATCAGGTAATAGATTTTTATAGCGAAGGCCTGGTTTGGTCGCCTTCGGTTAGTCCGCTTATGCATAAAATTAACGATGGTGGTGCACATCTAACTCCTCAGCAAAAAGCTAACCTGAAAGCATTTCTTTTAACTTTGACAGACCATACCCTGCTTACAAATCCAGATTATGCAGAACCAACTGTTCTGCCATAAAGAGAAATTTTTTAAAAAAGATATTTTAGAATTAATTACCTATTTGGTCTTTTTTGTCGTATATTTGTGATTAAATAACCTTAATTAATTCAAAAAATCATGAAAAAGTTCTTAATTATTTTAGTGTGCTTCCTTCCATTGGCATGGAGTTGTAACAATGGAACCGGACCTGATGGCAAAAGCACAGATCCAAAGGATCAACAAATTGAACAATTGCAAAAACAATTAGTAGCCAAAGATTCTTCGGCCAACGATATGTTTAAGTTTATCAACGAAGTCGAAGATAATTTAAATGTAGTCGAAGCAAGCCAAATGAAAATTACCGCAGAAAACAAGGGTAATGTCGAAAACAAACCCGATGTGAAAGAGAGTATTAAAGATCACATCCAAAACATCAATACCCTTTTGGAAAAAAATAAGGAGTTGATAAAAAAACTCGAAAGTTCACTGCGTAAATCCAACATGAAGGTTAGCAATCTGGAGAAAACTATTGCTATGCTCAATGAGCAAATGGCTACAAAAGATGCAGAAATTGCTGATCTTAAAGTTCAACTCGAAAAACTCAACTTTACTGTAACTGAACTGAATGCAAAAATAGTTGACCTTTCGGCAGAAAGTACTCAAAAAAGCCAACAGATCGATCAGCAAACAGTGGAGCTGAACACAGCCTATTATGTTATAGGAGTTAAAAAAGACCTCAAAACAAAAGGCATTATCGTAGGCGACAAAGTTTCGCAAAAAGTAAATCCCGAGAATTATGTCAAGGTGGATATTCGTTATCTTACCGAAGTAAAACTCAATGTGAAAAAAGCCAAACTCCTCACCACACATCCCGAAGGAAGCTACGAAATGGTCATGAACGGCAAAGTGATTGATAAGATCGCAATCAAAAATGCCAAATCATTCTGGAGTATTTCAAAATTCCTGGTAATCCAAACCGACTAAATAACAGAATTTATTAGAAGAAAAAAAGGGGGGGGCTTATAAGCCCCCCTTTCTTTTTTTTATACAACTGTCTGCACTTCTCACCACATCTAACCATCCATCTTTCCCTTATACCAGTGGTCCCACAAGTCCCATTCGTCCCATAAAAAGTTCGAAAACTAAGGTTATAAGCCCCATAGGACGAAATTATTCTTGAATCTTGTGCTAAGCAAAATTCCGCATCCATCTGCGAAATCTCTGCCAGCCGTTAAAGTTCAGTCAGGCAGGTGATAAAAAACTCAACAATGCAACAATGCAACAATCCAACAATTCAACCAACACCCAACTCCCTATTTCTGAATCTTCATCATCCTTCTCAGCCTATGCTTCGTCACCATTCTGGTCTTATCCGACCTCGCACCAAACACCGAACTTACATACTTCTTGCACAGCAACGTCACATCCACCAGGCCCGTTCCTTCCAGATACATACATTCATCCCTTTCAAAACGTGCATTATCGGCATCAATTTTATACTCAATCACCTCCTTCACTACAGCCTGCAATTCAACCAAAAAATCTCTCATACTTGCCACCTTTATATCCTCCTCCATCGGGCAATAAATAGGTCTTCCTTCATACCAATACAACAATTTATCAAAATGATCCATCAAATTTTCAATACTCATCTGACAATTGCTCACATGCCCTGGCAAAACTTCATGATTTTTATCTCTTTTCTTCCTCACATTACTTCCTGTTATCTTACGCAAATAGCTCTTAGCCACATCAATATTTTTCTCCACCTCATTTGAGCTCGCATAACTACTCACTGATTTTTTTGCCAACACTTTCAACCTTTTCACCATCTCAGCCTTCTTATTTACGCAAGTTTTATACTTCATCAGTTTATCCGTATAAATATCATTAAGTGAATAGGCCATATCAGTAATATTTGTCATACTAGCAATACTAATCAGCGGGTTCGTAGGTTGATATTCTGCTCCGTACGAATTGCAAGTGCTTATTATTTCTCTGGCTAAGCTTAAATTGATAATATGGCCGGTCTCCGATTTCGAACTCATCTCAAAATATTTTTAAAGGTTTATATCTGCAAAATAGAATTTAATACATTTTCAGAAAACGAAGTTACAAAATCAAACGAATATACAGTGTAACAAAACGAAAAAAATACGTAATAAAACGAAATAGAAACGTAGCAAAACGAAACGAAAATGTATGAAAACGAAAAATAAATGAAAGAAAACGAAACGAAGAAGTATAAAAACGAAACGACAATGTAAAAAAACAAATAGAAAACGTAATAAAACGAAATACCAATGATAAAAAACGAAAAGCCAATGTAATTAAACGAAAAGCCAATGTAATTTATAAATGAGCCTAACAGTTCTGCTTATTAATATTCCTGTAGTTCAAAAGAGTATGTGAATTTTTATAAAAGGGCGAGGAATTACAGTAATCCCAGTTCAAGTTTAGCCGAAGGCGACATCATATCGTAATTCCACATGGGTTCGAACACCAATTCTACATAGACACCACGCACACCCTCTACCGATTGCACCGCATTGCGCACATCTATAGGCAACGACTCCGCCACCGGGCAGTTGGGGGCCGTAAGTGTCATTTTGATATCGACCGTGAAGTCGTCTTTGATATTGATTTCGTAGATGAAGCCGAGATCGTAGATGTTGGCAGGTATTTCGGGGTCGTAAACCTCTTTAAGGTTTTCTATAATTTTTTCTTCGAGCAGTGCTTTGTCCATGGCATTAAGATTTTGATTCGTATTTGGTTTGATACACCAGAGCGTAGAGCTTCATCTGTTTGATCATTGAGTTCAAACCGTTGGAACGGGTAGGCGAGAGGTGTTCGCGCAATCCAATGTTGTTCACAAATTCCATATCGGCCGCAATGATCTCTTCGTGGGTTAATCCCGACAAAGTGCGTATCAGTATGTTTACAATTCCTTTAGTGATAATAGCGTCGCTGTCCGCAGTGAATATTACTTTGCCTTCCTGGTAATCGGCATAAAGCCACACCTGCGACTGGCAACCTGCAATCAGGTAATTTTCGGTTTTATACTGTGCATCTATCATTAGCAACGATTTTCCCATTTCAATGATGTAATTGTATTTGTCCATCCAATCGCCGAACATTTCGAATTCGGAGACTATTTGTTGTGAGTTTTCGGTATAAGTTGCCATTATTCAAACATTATTTTTACTTTTTTGAGTGCTTCCACCAGAATGTCGATTTCCTGGGTCGTATTATAAATAGCGAATGATGCCCTTACAGTTCCTGGAATTTTATAAAAGTCCATGAGAGGCTGAGTACAGTGATGTCCTGTACGGACGGCAATTCCAAGCTTATCGAGAATGATACCTACATCGTAAGGATGTATGTTATCGAGTAAGAAAGATACCACAGAGGTCTTATAGGGTGCTGTTCCTATGATCCTTAGTTTATCTATTTTCAATAGTTGGGCAGTTGCATAATTCAGCAAATGGTCTTCATGGGTCGCTATCTTGTTGTAGCCGATACTTAAGATAAAATCTATAGCTTCTTTCAAGGCTATCACATCGCCCACATTTGGTGTGCCAGCTTCGAATTTAAAGGGAAGCTCGTTGTAAGTAGTTTTTTCGAAAGTAACTGTTTTTATCATTTCGCCTCCACCCTGATAGGGTGGTAATTCGTTCAGCAGGTTTTCCTTGCCGTAAAGTACGCCCACGCCCATCGGGCCATACATTTTGTGAGATGAAAAACATAATAGGTCGCAATCCAGTTCCTGCACATCAATTTTTATATGCGAAATGGATTGTGCCCCATCGATCATCACCGGTATGTTGTGGTTATGGGCCATATCGATAATCTTTTTTATGTCGTTTACTGTACCCAGTGTGTTCGACACATGGGTAATGGCCACTATTTTACAACTGCCGTCAAGTAGTTTTTCGAATTCTTCGAAAATAATACTACCTGTTTCTTCGATAGGTATCACTTTCAACTTGGCACCATATGCCTCACAAGCCATTTGCCAGGGCACAATATTGGAATGATGTTCCATGGTTGATATCACCACTGTGTCGCCTGTTTTCAGAAACTTTTTACCGAAGGCAGCTGCTACCAGGTTGATAGATTCGGTGGTGCCGCGTGTGAATATTATTTCGTGGGCATACTGTGCATTGATAAAATTCTGCACTGTTTTACGACTTTCTTCAAAAGCACCAGTTGCCTGTTGACTCAGTAAATGAACCCCTCGGTGTATATTGCTGTTTATGGTTTTGTAGTAATTATCCAGGGCATCAATAACTCTCAAAGGTTTCTGGTTGGTCGCCGCATTGTCGAAATAGACCAGCGGTTTGCCATAAATTTCCTGATCGAGAATTGGAAATTGAGAACGAATATCTTTTATGAAATCCATATCCGTCATGGCCTACAATTTACTCATGTCAATTTCGAAATTCACCATTTCATTATCTTTACAGTGAAGAACGCATTGATCGCAGATAGAAAGTTCGCCTTTCAGACGTTTGACAATCATGCTATCTATTCGTTCACGCAACACTTCAATATTGATCTTGTTCACTATCTCGGCAGCAAAAGCATACATAAGCAGCATTTTTGCATTACGGTCGCAAATACCTCTTGATTTGATGTAAAACAAAGCTTCTGCATCCAGTTGGCCCACGGTTGAGCCATGGTTACATTTTACATCATCAGCATAAATTTCAAGAAAAGGTTTGGTGTTAATGCTGGCAGTATCTGTTAGCAGTATGTTCTTGTTACTCTGAAATGCCTCTGTTTTCTGGGCCTCGGGATGCACATGCACATAACCATTGAAAACTGCGGTTGCATTATCATCCATGATGCCTTTAAACTGTTCATAGCTTTTGGTGTCAGGGGCAATGTGTTCCATGGTTACCTGATTGTCGACATGCTGATCTTTGTCGACCAGATAAAGGCCATAAATCTTTGCATCGGCATGGCTACCTTGCATAACCACTTTGGTTTCGTTGCGGATCAAACCGCCATTGAAAGTGAGAATGTTCGTGTTGATACGGCTGTTCTTTTCCTGAACAAAAAAAGTGTTAGTAATAACAGTAGAAGCATCGTCTTTGTTTTGAAGTTTGTAGAAATCGATTTCTGAATCCTCGTCTACATAGACCTCGGTAACCGAATTGATAAAGCTGCTTTTATGCTTGATGGAGTCGTCGCAATAAACCAGTGTTAGTTTTGAATTTTTACCCAAAACGATTAGGTTTCGGGGCTGTATGAAAATATCCTCATTGATGTTGACGATATTCACCATTTGAATAGGCTTTTCGATTATCACATTGTCGGGGACAAAAATAAAGATGCCATCCTGAGCGAAGGCAGTGTTCATGGCTATCATTCCATTATCGTTGAATGCTGCGTATTTTCCATAATGCATTGAAGCTATGTCAGGATAGGCTTTTAATGCACTTGCCATGCTACCTACAATAACTCCATTGGGTAATTCGGTTAGCGGCGATTGATTGTAGATATACCAACCGTTAAGTTGGGTGAACATATAGGTTTCGAAATTGTGGATCTCACAACGGAAAATCTTATCGATATCGACTTTTCCTTCGAAGGGCGAGAAATGAAAATTATAACTTCTGGTCAGAGACTGGACAATGTTGGTATTTCTCCATTTTTCAAGACTTTGATTTGGAAAACCATTTATAGCAAAGGATTCGAGGGCTTTGCGACGAAGGCCTGTTATGTAGGGGAAGTCGTTAAGGCAAATTTCCTTCTTGTGGTTTTCGAAAAGGGATAAAATCTGGTCTTTTTCAGGGACTATCGGGATAGGGTTCATAACTATAAATTTTCTTGTTCTTCTTTGATCCAGTCGTATCCTTTTGATTCCAATTCGAGTGCCAATTCTTTACCACCTGATTTCACAATTCGTCCTTCGAATAGTACGTGCACGAAATCAGGAATAATATAGTCCAAAAGACGCTGATAATGGGTTATCACAATAAAGGCATTATTGGGACGTCGCAATTTGTTTACACCATTAGCTACAATTTTTAGAGCGTCAATATCCAGTCCGGAATCGGTTTCGTCGAGAATCGCCAAGGTTGGTTCAAGCATAGCCATCTGGAAAATTTCGTTTCTTTTTTTCTCGCCTCCAGAGAATCCTTCATTTACAGAACGGTTAGTAAGGTTGGATTGAATTTCGACCATTTTCTTTTTCTCGTCCATAAGTTTCAAAAACTCGACAGACGAAAGAGAGGGGAGACCTTTGTATTTTCTATGCTCATCAACAGCTGTTTTCATGAAATTGGTCATGCTAACTCCGGGAATTTCTACAGGATATTGAAAGCCAAGAAAGATGCCTTCACGTGAGCGATCTTCCACAGCCATGTTTAACAAATCTTTTCCTTTATATTGAATAGTACCTTCGGTAACTGTAAAAACATCTCGTCCTGAAATTACAGAAGCCAGAGTGCTTTTTCCAGTTCCGTTTGGTCCCATAATGGCATGAATCTCTCCAGCATTTATACTTAAGTTTAGACCTTTTATAATTTTTTTTGTATTTATAGAAACATTTAGATTCTTGATTTCGAGTAAGGGCATATTAAACTTTTTTTGATTTTGAATTATAGTGCAAAGATATTAAATATTCAAGCACTGTCTTATTTAAACTAAATTTAAATAGTGTGAAGATGCAAAAAAACGGGCGGCTTTTATCAAGTGCCCGTTTTGAAGAAATATTAGACCAATTATAGTTATTGGTTATTTCTTAAAAGTTTTAGTTTGGCTTCGAGAAGTGCTGCTTCATGTTTGGCTCCTTGAATTTTCTTTTCGAATTCTTCTTTTAATAGATCAGCTTTTTTTGAAGAAGCAAAAAATCCAAGATTATTTTCTAACTGTAATATCTCGCTTTTTAATTTGCTGAGTTTTCCTTCGATGAAAATCTTTTCTTTATATAATGTGCTTTTTGAATCTGGTGAATTCTGAATACTCTCAATTCGGTTTTTGTAGTGCATTGTATTTACTTCCGAAGATGAGATTTTTAATTTATCCATTAAAGTGCTAATGGCTTTTTTAAATTCATTCTGAAGTTTTTCTTTTACATCTATAGGTACAAAACCTATCTCAACCCATTCACGTTGGAAGTTTTTCAGATTTGCGAGATTCTCGCTTTTTTCAGCACTCACCTCATATGAATTCACCTTTTCAAGAAGTTCTTCCTTTTTCTTTTGGTTTTCCTGTTCAACACCATGTATGTTAGAGAAAAATGCATTTTTCTTTGTGAAAAATTCGTCACAAGCACCTCTGAATCTTTTCCATACTTTATCTGAATATCGTCTTGGTACCGGCCCGATTTTTTTCCACTCCTGTTGAAGTTTAAGGATTTCATTGGTAGATTGTTTCCAATTGGTGTTCTCTAACAATGCTTCTACCTGAGCGCAGAGATCTAATTTAAGATTGTAATTGTTGGTCTGTTGATCTTTGAGTTCACCAAAAAATTCTTTTTTAGTGTCAAAAAAGTTGTTGATTCCTTTTCTGAATCTTTCCCAAATTTCATCATTCTGTTTTAATGGAGCGCGTCCGACGGAATCCCATAACTTCTGCATTTCAATGATCTGGTCTGTTTTTTCCTTCCAATCATTTGAGCTCAATATCTCTGAAGAATTGATTTCATCCACTTTTTCACATAAGGCAGTTTTTGCCATAAGGTTGTTTTGCTGCTCATTGTGAAGGCTTTCGTAGTATTCTCTTCTTTGCTGATTTATGTTATCTGAAACTGTTTTAAACCTTTCCCATATTTCATCCTTTTTATCCATAACCACTGGGCCAATTTCTTTCCATTCATCGTGGTATTTCTGTAAAAGTTTAAATGATTTAGAAATAGATTTTTCGAAGAGAAGCTCTTCAGCTTTTTCGCAAAGAATGATTTTGGCTTCCAGATTCTTTTTTAAATCTAGGTCTTTCAGTTCTTTATTGATCTTGACTTTTTCAAAGAATTTTTCAACTTGAAAATGGTAGTTGTTCCAAAGTCCTTCCATTTCGCTGCGGGGCACCATTCCAACTTGTTTCCATTTCTCCTGTAATGCTTTGAAATCGTCATAAGTTTTTTTTAAGGACTCGTCTGAATTTATCAATTGCTTGATTTCCTCCAGAATTTGTTTTTTTAGTTCAAGATTCTGAGTCTTTATTTTCTCCTGTTCCTGATCGTCACGTATTTTTATTTCTTTGTAAACTTCAAAAGCATTTTTAAATCTCTCTTCTAAAACATCAGTATCGGGAATATATTCTTCTTTTGTTCCGCCATTTGCCAAATAGGCATCCAAATGCGATTGTTTTTCTTCTTTTGTAAGTGCCAAATAAGATACTTTAATACCTGTCACATCGAATTTTATTTGACTTATATGATTGGTTTTAACCAATTCTTCAAGTTTTTCTATTAATTCCAGTTTGGTAAATGTGGAATATTGGATATTTTGAGTAGGTTCTATTTCATGTTCTTCTTCTTCTCCAAAAATATCATGTTCGGTCAGTAATTCAGCCTTGTCAACGTTTTCAGTTTTTTCTTCTTCCTCCTGTTGTATTGGCTCCAGAAGACTTGTTCTTTCTGGATTTTTAATGAGAATTGGTTCTGTCATTTCGGTAACTGAATCAACTTTAGTGGCAGTGATCAATGGTTCTTCTGTCGTAATTTCTTTAATTTGAGGCTCTGATCCAATAGTCGCAATATCGATTGCCTCATCACTATTATTTGTAATATTTTCAGCAGTGGTCTGGGTATCGGCTGATACAGAATTAATATCCCCATCAACATTGATGTTTTTCAGAGGATTCATTTCAGGATTTTCGGTCATAAATTAAGTCGTTAATTTGTAAATGTACCAAGACTTTCACAAGAATCGGTAAGGAAGATTTCAAAAAATAGGGTGCAAAAATAAGACAATTTTTTGTTTATAACACTATCAGATATTTCATTCCTTCAATTGTTAATAGGCATGCCTTTATTCGAGTGCGCGTCTGTTGAATATGATGTAACCAATATTGAACATAATCGAAAGTGGATTACTTCTTTGATGATAATAACTAATGCTTATACTAATCGGGCAAATAGGACTATTATACACAAATGCTGCGTAGCCAAGGATTGATCTGAATTGAAATACCTTTGAATAGCCTGCCTGCAAATCCTCTTTCCGAAGAATTTCTTGGTATGGTTGAAAAAGGTATGCCTCAAGGCGAAAATGGATTTTTTTATAAATGTTCAAGATGTTTTTTACCCCAACAGCAGCATAAATATTAGCCCTGTAATTAGGTAAAAAGAATGCTTTGCTTTCAGGCGTTGGTTGAAATGCAGGAGCTGATAATAAACTGGAAGTATAATTGTTAAATAATGGTTTGCTCGATATTACAGCTTCAGCAAATATGCCAAAATTATAAATTGACTTTGTTTTGAAATACTTGTCATATTGCACTTTCAGTTGAATCCAATGATTCACTTTATTAAAAATAGCTTTAGATGTGGAAGTTGACCCTGGCACATTTTCCTCGTTTCCCACAACGTATCTTGCATCACATATAAATAAAGTTCCTGAAGTAGGATATTGTTTTTGATTTAATGATTGCTGATTATACTGTGAATGCGTTGTGAAGAAATCAAAAGTTGTTTGATCAGCCGTATCAGTTTTGCTAAAAATATTGGTTTGATAATAGTTTTCTCGGGTTCTTGCAATAGAAGGGCCAAATACAAATTTCCCTTTATTTTTAACCGGGAAGCCAAATTCAGCAATAAAGTTGATTTCATTTTCTAGTAGATATGACGGTAATTGATCCTCGAAAAATCGAATAGTAGTTTTAAAATAATCCCATTTATTGAAGCCTAGTGAAGCCTCGAGGTAGAAAGGTAGCCTTGTTGGGAAGTCGAACCGCGATTTTGCCTGAGCTGCACTATAGAATTTTCCTATATGGAAGTTTATTGAAATTTTCGCTGCCATCAGCCCTAAATACTTGTATTGTATTCCAATATATGCTCCGTTTATGTTACTTGAAGAAATTAGACCTCCAAATTGGGCGACAAAATTTTTATCTCTTTTAACATTCAGATTTAGTGAGAATTTACCCGTTGTCTTCTCGAAATATGCTTTTGGATATATTGATTCAATTTTATCATCGGCAAGTAATCTAAAAAACTCTTGTTTGAGTTGTTCGACACCAAAAGTGGAGTCACGGTGCATAATTGATTTTCTAATGTATACTGCCTGAAATCTATTAACTCCTTCAATTGAAATGGAATCAAAAATAAGTGGTGGCTTCTTATTATTAAATATTTGTCTTTTTATAAGACGATTAGCCTGACATACTGAATCACTAACGATGAGCTTGATTTCGCTCATTTTTTCCATGGTCGCATCATAGCCTGCGTCAATAAACTCTTGTGCTCTTTCAAATCCAAATTCTGATACCTTTCCTAATTTTGGAGAAATAAGAACACCATTGTCACAAATTATACTATAGTTAGTATTAGTAGTGAGCATGTTTTTAATTTGCGAAAGGATGTCGTTTTCATCTGGAGTATCGTAATTAGAAGCTACATTACAACCTAATATAACATCAGGATTAAAATCGCTAAGTGCAATGTCTGCTGGAAAGTTATTATACATACCTCCATCAAAAAGAAGGCGGTTGTCAATTTTTATTGGTCTGAAATAGAAGGGGTATGTCATTGAAGCCCTTATTGCTTCTGGTAAATATCCTTTTGAAAAGGATACGGCTTTCTTCTCAGCAATATCTGATGCAACACATCGGAAGGGTATATATAGGCTGTCAAAGTTACTTCCTGCAGCTACACCGGATGATGCAAGAAAATACATAAAACCAAAATCAATTTGGTAAGGGGAAATGATGTTCGTAGGAAGTTTATAACTTAAGATTGAATCATAATTGAATTTTAAATTAATCCAGGACGCATCATTAATATCTTTCTTGAAATAGTAAATATATTGTTCTTGTATCTCGCCTTTTGCCCAACTTAAAAATTCTGCTGAGGTAATGATTTTTTCAATTTGATCAGGCGAATATCCAGATGCATATAAACTTCCAACTATAGCTCCCATTGAAGTTCCAGCGATATAGTCAATAGGTATACCATTTTCTTCCAACGCTCTAAGCATACCAACATGTGCAGAACCTTTGGCTCCCCCACCGCTTAGAACTACAGCTACTTTTTGAGCATGAACTAAGGTTGAACTAAGAAAGCAAAGAATGAGAAAAAAAAATATTGTTTTCTTGCAAGGCATAATTTTAAATACACTGTAAAAGTACAAGAAAAAATAGTTAAATACAAAAGTCTTAAATTTTATTTAAGGCTTGTTCCAAATC
>CAZNRQ010000016.1:9978-19381 GCA_964574845.1 uncultured Bacteroidales bacterium | reverse complement strand
CTTCCAGTCTTTTGTTTTCATGATATGAGAAGTTGCCCAACGGGTTCTTCGTCCGGTGAGCATACTGATCCATCGTTTCAGATTGGTCACCGGGTTATGTCCGAAAGTCTCTATGGCTATAAGGGAAGCTGTAGGTTTCATGACCCTGATCAGATCGGGCAGGGCTTTTTGCATATCCAGGCTGGAGAAAGTTCCATAGTCAAGTACGACATCGAAAAAAGAATCTTCAAATGTCATCTTCTCACAATCCATCACCTGATAATGGGCATTGATATCCCTTTCTTGTGCCAACTTTTCAGCACATGAGATAGAAACTTCCGAGATATCAATTCCAAATATCTTCCAATCAGGGCTGGCAAATGGAAAGTTTTTGAATCCCGGCCCACAACCATAGTCCAGAATATTACCTTGTAACTTTTTCTGAAGTTCCTTTCTTATCGCATCCTCATAATAGAAATGCGATTTCCTCAACAACCTGTCGTTGCTTTTATGAATATGGTCGTCGGTCATATCATCACCCTTGAATGCGGAGGCTTTGCGGTTATAATAATTCGCTTCTATAGAGGTTTTATCAGCCATAATCAGTTTTACGTCGCTATGATCTTTTTGAATTTTAGGAAATCACAAATTCTTATTTATTTGTTTTGGCAATGCCCTATATGATGTAGAACCCGGCCACGGAAATTTACTCTTTTGTACCGGAGCCGTAAAGGTCAATAAGCGCAACAATCCCCATACCACCCCCAAACCATGCAGAAAGTGATAGAGGAAAAAGCAGACCGGCAATACAAAGATATGGGCAGGTTTCCTGAACCTTACCGCCTGTTGCAACGATGAGACAAAGGCCAGCAGGGCATACAACCCCATCACTCCCGCAAAAACACAAACCATGGGCTGAAATAGTACTGAAAGCAACAGTCCCCCGGCAATCCCCAGGAAGAACACCGCCGTTATGGCATGCCGGTAGGCAAAGGTATAAGGCGCCAGATACCACATATAAGCATTGTAGGGCGCTTCTCTGAAAAGCTGTTTGCTAAGAAAACGCCGCATATTGGGTTGATTATAATAATCCAGTTGTATCTCAGGATTCAGCCATACCTTGCCATCACATTTGCCTATCCTCCGATTGAACTCATAATCCTGGGCACGTATGAGTCTTTCGTCGAATAAGCCTATACGGTCGAAAATACTCTTTTTGAAAAATCCAAAAGGAACCGTATCGGCCGGGCCTTCTTTCATCCCTACACGGAAACCCGAATTGCCCACGCCGAACGCATGAGTGGTGAGAGCCTGAACAACGGAAGCATTATAGGAATCATTAAAGGGCTTAGTAATAACCAATCCACCCGTGTTGTCAGCATTAGTGCGTTTGGCAGTTTCGTATAGTTTCAGGAGATAATCTTTAGGGTAAGTAGAATGGGCATCCAGCCTGAGGATATATTCACCACGAGCCTGGCATATGCCAATGTTCATAGCACAGGATTGTATCTTACCGGGGTTGGGTATCAGCCTCAGTGATGCGAATTGTAGAAGGCATTTTCCGACTATCTCCCGGGTACTATCGTCCGACATACCGTCAATCACCAGAATTTCGGTGGTGCAAGCCCCGGGTAGCAGAAAAGAAGCCACACTGCCCAGACATTGGGCAATAAACTTCTCCTCGTTGCGGCAGGGGATCAATATGCTTATTAAAGTTGGTTCGCTCATCAGTAGAATCCTGGATAATGTTTTTTCATATACCTATAGGCATTTTGCTGCAAACTATAGATTTCTTTTTTAAAGCCACTGCTGTCGGTAGAGACATGCTCATTGTGATAAACCACCACCTCTGGATAATAGAGTATTTTCATGCCTGCTTCAAAGCACTGGGCAGCTACGCTGTCTTCCTCGGCATAAAGGAAAAAGTCATTGTGTATCTTACCTCCGGCATTAAAAAAAGCTGAAGTAAATATCATAAAGGCTCCGTGGGCCGAAAATATCTCGCTCATCGCAGGAGCCGCTGTCCTAAGCTCTTTTCCTGATAATTTCCTTGCTGAATTCCTAAGTGCATTCAGCAAATATCCCAGATAATAGTTGGAATAGAGCAGGCTATACTGCCATTTTTGACTCCGGCTGATTCGACCACTGCGATGTGGATTCTGATGTTGCTGAGTGCTCAAAGATATAATGTCAGGAGCAATGACAGCAGCATTTTTGTCGACAGCATTCAATTTCACAAAGAATTCCTTATCCCTGATCTCAATATCGTTGTTGGAAACTATGAGCCATTGTATATCTTCTCTGGAAATGCCTTCCATTTGCATCACATGATCCACAGCTCCGAAATAGCCAATGTTACCCGGGGACTTATAAAGATGAAGGGAATCATGTTTCAGGCTGCTTTTATACTCTTCCAGCTTACGGAAATCATCTTGTTCAGGACTGTTATCTGCCACGACCAGAATCACCTCCTCTACCCCGGTCAACATTGAGAGACTCTTCAGCAACTCAATGGTAAGTTCAGCCTGGCAATAATTAACCGTTATGAAAAGTTTCTTCTGCATCTATGATTTATTCTTCAGTGATTGTATGAACAGTTTTCCTCTGCTTTCTGATATAAAAGATGACAAGCAGGGAAATTATCCACGACAAAATTAAAGTATTATAGTTGATCAGGTTGGCCGTAAAGCTCCACAAAAGTATACTGTAGAAGAGGGCCAGCACTCCCATGGCTAAAGCATTGCGGCGTCTGGCACTTTCATAAACCAACTGCATAATGATTCCCGAAAGGAAGAGAACGGCTATGGCCCCAAACAGGGTAAAATCTTCAATCAGTCCGCGGGTCATTGTATATACATTGGTACGAATGGGATTACCCTCCCAGACACCCACCGTAACATTCTGATCGCCGTACAAACCCACCTCACGTTCGCCATAAAAGAAGTTATGCACCCCCGACAAGGTATATTTTCCGCCCGTAAGTTCGTCGTTGTTATAGGAATGATACCAAACCGAAAAAGCATTGAAAGAGCCAAAATATGATAGTGCCCCTGCGTTAACATAAGTTATTTTGCCGTCAGTTCTTCCGCCTCTCATCACCTGTGTGAGAGGGATCAGCAGAAGCACCATGAAAACAATGATAAGAACCTTCACTGCCAGGCTGCCCAAGCGCTGTATTTCTCCCTTCTTTTCGTATACATAGGCAGCTGCAAAGCCAGACACCCATATCACCAGCAGAAAAAGAAAACCTGTTTTGACTCCATTGATCACTGTGAAAATAAGCATCACCACAAAGGGCAACAAAGAAATGATCTTGCTTAGCCATTGTTTGGAAACCACACTATAAACTCCTCCCAAAAAACCGGCAGAATAGAGAAAAGCCATAAGCACCAGTCCCATTTTAGGCATTTCCTGTCCGCCATTATATCGGATAACGGATATTCTATTGGCAGTGTGCAAGAGCTCAGAAAGGTTTTGTATGTGTATCTGCAAATAATCCAACTGCATATAGATGGCCAAAAGGCCGAGACCAGAAAAGACCATTATCAGCCAAAATATCCGATTGACAGAAAGAGAGTGTTTCTTTAGTTTATTTTTTTCTTCCGATTCATCCGGAATCATGCGCTTCATCAGTTGTTTCATCACAAAGCCCCCGGCAACAAATGCCAGCAGTAAAAGCATCACCGGGACCACCCCTACCCAGTAAAATACAAAACCCATATTCAGCGAAAGCAATACACTGAAGAGTATAAAGCCTATCCAGTAGGCCGAGGTGAAGAATACCGGATCGATGATCTCGGTCCTTACGTACCATTTCAGGAATATAAGCAAACCTGCCGCCAATGTAAGAAATATCGCTAAGTTAAGCATTTCGGAAAGTTTTACGCATTTTTAACAGCAGCAGTATCATCAGCAGGGTCTCTGTAGCAACAATGGATATAGAGGCACCCAGATCGAGCAAAAAGTGTGAGGCTGCAATACAAAACACCAGATTGAAAATGCCGCTGATGATCACATTATTCCGGAACTGTTTTTCCATCCCCAGATTGACCATTCCCAGCACCCCCAGCACATTGTTGAAGGTACCTACCAGTATGATCACGGAAATAATCCTCATATCGATGATGGTTCTGAGGTTTTCGCCACCTGTGAGTATGTGTACTATTTTGCCGGTGAAGATCAGTATCCCTAAAATACAGAACAGCAGGAAGGGAGTGAGATAGAGCACGAGTTTTTTCAATACCAGTATGGAATCCTTTTTGTTTTCGCCCGAAAAACGCTTGCTCAGATAAGGGAACAAGGCCTGTGTGACCGGCGATACCAGATAACGAATACCACGTACGGCCTTCTCGGCAATGGTATAATAGCCCACGAGGTCGTTGCGGCCGGTGACCACACCCAGAATAAAGGAAGTGGAGGTCATATAGAAACTGATGCCAACGTTGGAAATGAATACATCTTTGGTCTTGCGGAGTATGTCTTTGATGGGTTGCATCCTCGGCATGGTGAAACTGAATTTGTTCATAGCAAGAGCAACGATGAAGGCTATCAAGCCTGCGAAAATAAATCCTGAAGAATTGATGATAGCATATAGCTTGTAGTCATCCGGACCGAAGATGGTAAAGAAAATGGCTACGGTAAAGATGACTTTGGCCAGCACATTGAAGTACATCACGTATTTCATGCGTTCCATGCCCTGAAAGTACCATACCGGGAACAATATCTGCCCTACTACCATACCGAACGAAAGGTAATACAGTAGCCACTCTTTGCTAAATTGCGAAAAGGAGAACACCACCACCGACATGATGATGAAACTCAGCAACAGCAGCAGCAGCTTAACATAGATAACAGAGCTGAAAATCTCTGTCACTTTTTGTTTGTCGTTGCGATGTACTGATATTTCACGGGTAGCGGTGAGTTCGAATCCAAAATCGACCAGAATGATGAAGTACTGAATGAAGGCCTGCGCAAACATCACCAGACCGAACCTATCGTCGCCCAATACTCTGGCCAGATAAGGAATGGCTATTAATGGTATCAGATAATTGGCCGCTTGCATAAATGAAAGCGATACAAAGTTCGAGAAAACCTGTTTCTTTTCTTTCTGTTTTAAAAATGCAGTTGTCTTTTTTAGCATCTGAGGGTTTTCGCTATTCAGAAATCAAATCACGGCCGCAGTTGATAGGCCGCTCATTCTGATTACTGCAAAAATAATATTTTAAATTCTTCCGGCTTTAATTATAAAATTCATCAATTAACAAAATAACGAACATTTTCAGCCATACTACCTTCCGGAAATACGATATAATACAATGACTACAGGCGAAATTCCAACAAGGTTTTCTTCAATATCGCAGCCTGTTGTTCTGCCTCTTTGAGATCTTCATAATTGGTCTTAAGCTGAATGAGGCGAGGCTGCAGGTATTCGGCCTGAGGGCACAATTCGGGGCCGTATTGCTGCCATACGTCATCGTTGTATTGCACTTCGTGCTGAAACAGGGGTTCGTTGTACGAGAGTTTCCATGCAGCATAAAAGCCATCGCCACCGTTCTTTTTGAAATGATCTCGGAAACGGAACCAATCGGTTTCAGGCTTTTCGGTGTGCAATATCATGGCCAGCGACCAGAAGTCGTTTTCGTAGCCGGGCGGAACCCACTGGGGGGTGAGGAAAGGGCATGCTTCCACCGCCTGAAGAAACATTTCTGCAACGGCTTTGCGCTGACCAACGAGTTCGTCCACCCTCTCCACCTGAGCCAATACTTGGGCGGCACAAAGTTCGGACATCATATAATTGAATCCGAGGGTGAGGTGGCGATCGTATTGAGGGTTTTGCACCTCATCGCGTTTGCGCAGGCTGCCCGAAGCCGTGATGCCATTAAATCCCAGTCCGCTGAAGCTGCGGGCCTTTTCGGCCAGATCAGCATGAGAGGTCACCAACATGCCCCCTTCGCCGGAGGTCAGATGTTTGCTGCCCTGAAAACTGTAGCTGGCAAAATCGCCGAAGGTGCCTGCCCTTTGTCCCGAAATGCCTGCTGTAAGGCAAAGGGCATTGTCTTCTATTAGAAAAAGTTTATGCTCGTGGCAGATATTCAGTAGTTCGGGGTAGTCGGGCGGTTGTCCGTAAAGGGAAACCGAGATTATGGCTTTGGTTTTGGAGGTGATGAGTTGGCGCACCGAGGCCAAATCTATAGTGAAAGTGCGGGCATCAGCATCAGCAAAAACGGGTATGGACTGGTTGTGCAACACCGCCAGTGCAGGACTCGACATAGTGAGTGAAGGCACTATCACTTCGTCGCCCTGACCCACCCCCAGAGCAGCCAGAGCCGTATGCAGGGTACAGGTTCCGTTGGCATGAGCAATGGCATAGGCCGTAGGTACAAATTCGCAAAAGGCGGCTTCGAGACGACGCAGGAACACACTGCGCTGCGAAGCACTAAAGCCGCTGGCCAGGGCTTCCATAACGTATTTTCGTTCCAGATCAGATATGCGTTCCATGCAAAATAAATTGGCAATGACAAATGTAAGGTTTTATTACTACATTTGTTTTATCACAACAGCATTAAAATGAAAGTTTTTCTAATAGGTTTTATGGGAAGCGGCAAAAGCGCGGCAGGAAAGCTGTTAGCGCAACGATTGGGTTGCGGATTTGTGGATACTGACCATCTGATAACGAAAAAATCGGGCATGGATATCCCGGCTATCTTTAACAAACAGGGCGAAAAAGCTTTCCGCGATGCCGAGCATATGGCGCTGCAGGAAATTGTGAAGATGCCCGACCCATTTGTGATTGCCACCGGTGGCGGACTGCCCTGCACGGAGGAGAACATGAAACTAATGAAACAGTGCGGACAAATCGTCTACCTGAAACGCAGCCCCGACGAGTTGTACGAACTGCTGAAATCCGAAACTCATCAACGCCCCCTGCTGGCCCAAAGCACCGACCTGAGAGCCACCATCAACCAATTATTGTCACTTCGCGAACCCTTCTATAATCAGGCGAATTATGTGGTGGATATTGCTATTGGAGAGACTGTTGAACAGGTAGTAGAAAGGGTGGTTAATGCACTTACGTGATTTTTAGTGTCTGATTCCCAAAAAACTCCTTTTACTTTACTCCGAATTACGGACAATAAGCAACGGATCTCCTTTTACCCTACTCTGCATTTCTGACTAACCATAAGGAAACTCCTTTTACATCACTCCACGTTTCAGACTAACGACAACGGAACTCCTTTTACCGTAGTCCACGTTTCGGACTAACAATAAAGGAACTCCTTTTACCCTACTCCGCGTTTCTGACTAACGACAACGGAACTCCTTACAATATACTCCGTGCTACTGACTAACCATAACGGAACTCCTTTTACACTACTCCGCGTTTCTGACTAACGATAAAGGAGTTCCTCTTGATAAATTCTGAATATGTTTTAAGGTGGTTTAACTCATACATAAACAATCAAATGAAAACAGAACTAAAGGAATAATAAAATAATTTCAAATATGAGAGCCTTCATATGTTCCCAAGCACGGATTTGTTATATTTTTTCCAGTTTTTATGAAATATTTCTTAGGATTTCTTAATGTAACTTCGTATAAATATTTTGATGTTATTTGGTATCTTCCGCAGCGGATGATGCCAACAATAATATCCTGCAGTCTCTGTAATTTTTCCTAATTTTGCAAATCATGAAGTCGCCTGACATTTTACCACGACATACCTTCCATGTGCCCGTTATGGGCATTGGATTCACTCTCGATTCGGCTATCAAAGTGGCCCATCAGGGTGTCACCACCACTTTATCGCTGGCCGACGACATACTGATAGAAAAACTGCGTGTTTTCTATTGCAAGAAAAATAAAATTCCTTTTACCCCCATTCCTGATACTACCGAAGATTATCGCGCCCGGCGCATCACTGCATGGCTCAATCTTGTGAATCAACTGGTTTCGGCAAAGTTCGACAAACTGAAACGTCAGTTGGCCGACGACCGCGCGGCCCTGAAAGATTATTTGTCTGCTTTTCCGCTTTCGCCCGAACATCAGCTCAGCGTAAGCGATTTTGTTGATAGTTTCCGCACCAAGGAAGAGATAGCAGGCTGGCTGGCACAGCACATCAGTTGCGGCAGCATCGATGTCAACATCATGACCAAGCTCGACAAGTCCAACTATGCCGATGGCAAAAAGCTGCCCCGCGAATATAACGATGCCCATGCAGCCCTGCGCGGCTTTGCCAACAGCGAGCTTCAGGCAGGAGTGGTATTTTCGGCAGGTTTCAATCCCAATTTGTTCACCTATCTGGAAACCTTCCCCGATTTCTATCCCGACAGCAACGGCCGTCTGAAGAAGAAGATCATTCTGAAAGTAAGCGACTATCGTTCGGCCCTGGTACATGGCATGTTCTTCGCCAAGAAGGGACTGTGGATATCGGAATACCGCATCGAATCGGGACTGTATTGCGGCGGACATCTTTTTCCCACACAGGGAGTACTGATGGGCCCCATACTGGAAGAATTCAAAAATAAACATGCCGAACTGTTCGAAACCCTCTACCCTATTTATATGCGGGCGTTGAACGTAAAGAATATCACGGCCAACGACTGTTCCGTCAACATACGCATCACGGCCCAAGGAGGCGTCAGCACAGCTGCCGAACATCAGTTTCTGATGAAGCAATACCGTTTGTCGTCGGTAGGTTGGGGCACTCCTTTCCTGCTGGTGCCTGAGGTCAGCAATGTGGATATGTACACCCTGGAGTTGCTCATCAATGCCGGCAAACAGGATGTTTGCGTCAGCGATATCTCGCCTCTGAATGTGCCTTTCACCAATCTGAAATACAACTCCAAGGACCTGGAGCGCGACATAAAGATCAGCAATAATATGCCGGGCAGCCTGTGTCCTAAGAAATATCTTTCGTTTAATACCGAATTCGGCGAAACCGAACTCTGTGTTGCTTCGCGCGATTATCAGGAGCAAAAAGTAAAACAACTGCAGGAAATGAAGCTCCCCCCCGACCAATACGAAGCTGCTTACGAGAAGATAGTCGTCAAATCCTGTATCTGCGTCGGTTTGGGTACATCGGCCCTGCTGGTCAACCGCATGAATACCCGAGAAGAAGGTAAGGGCGTTTCCATATGCCCCAGCCCCAACATAGCTTTCTTCAACAAGACCATCAGCCTGCAGCGCATGATAGACCATATTTATGGAAAAGCCAGCGTTTTGGATGATGAAAACGTACCTCATGTTTTTGTCCGCGAACTGGAGGCATACATAGATTACCTTCAGGGAAAAATAGCCGAAACCCAGTCGCCCAATGCCAAACAGACCTTATACTTCTGGGAATTCCGCGAAAACCTGATGGAAGGCATCAGATATTATCGCAATCTTTTTAAAGAAAATAATCTTACGGAGGCCCTCGACGACC
>CAZNRQ010000016.1:0-9878 GCA_964574845.1 uncultured Bacteroidales bacterium | reverse complement strand
AGATATTATCGCAATCTTTTTAAAGAAAATAATCTTACGGAGGCCCTCGACGACCTGAAAGCTCTGGAGAACCGATTGATTTCAGGAATAAACCCACCCCATCATGAATAAAAAAGCGTTGTTGATAGGAGCCACCGGCCTTACCGGACAGGAATGCCTGAATATGTTACTTAAGGATGAATACTATTCCGCAGTGGGGATATGGGTGAGAAGATCCACTGGCATGGTTCACGAAAAGCTGGTAGAGAAGATCATTGATTTCGACAAGCTGCATCAGGCCGATTGCACCCGTGCCGATCATTTGTTCTGCTGTTTGGGCACTACTATTGGCAAAGCCGGATCGCAGGCAGCTTTCACCCGCATCGATCGCGATTATGTTGTAGAATGTGGGCGTATAGCTGATAAGTCGGATACAGAGAAGTTTCTTTATGTTTCCTCACTAGGCGCCAACAAAGATTCAGGCAATTTTTATCTGCGCACCAAGGGTAAGGTAGAAGAAAGCCTCAGGCAGATGAGCATACCTGCTGTAATCATATTTCGTCCATCCATGCTATTGGGCAACCGCAGCGAATTTCGTCTGGGCGAAAAAATAGGCAAAGGAGTTATGGCTATTTTCCAATTTATGTTGGTAGGAAGTTTAAGAAAATACAGGGGTGTTCAAGCTTCACAAGTGGCTAAAGCTATGATCAACGAAGCGAAATCAAAGAATGACAATGGATTCAGAATCATTGAATCTGACCGGATACAGGAATACTAGATCACCTTGGCAAATGCCACCATGTGTCCGTCGAAATCCTGCACATAAGCTACTTCATGTCCCCAATCGCGTTTGGCCGTATCGCTCACTTTTCGGGCACCCAGACTTATTGCTTCTTCCATACTAGCAGCTGGCGAGTCAACCATAAGGTACAATTCGCAACGGGGAATGCCGTTTGCTGAGGCTGGGTGTTTGGTTTCGGGCTGAAGTATCTTTGCTATTCCCTCTTCAGGCATCAACCCTAATTTGCAAAACTCATTCAGTTGGAATTCGGTCATGCCGGGCACATCCAGCACAGGGTCATAGCCCAAAATACTTTCATAGAAATCACGGCTTCGTTTCTGATCTGCCACGTAAAGGATGATCTCTACGTGTTGGTTTTGCTGTAACATAAGCCAGTTTTTTGCGAATTAATTTTTCCTGCCCATGACTTTCATGACAGCATCCACTACATTCACCGTATCCAGACCGAACTTGGTCATCAGTTCGTCGGGGGTGCCGCTTTCGCCGAACTTATCGTCCACAGCCACCATTTCCAGAGGTGTAGGCAACTTTCGCGAAAGAAGCTGAGCAATGCTGTCGCCCAGTCCACCGTTCATCATGTGTTCTTCGGCGGTCACCACGCAACGGGTTTTGGCCACAGACTTCAGTATGGCTTCGTCGTCCAGTGGTTTGATGGTATGAATATTGATTAGTTCGGCATCAATACCTTTCTCTTTTAAAATCTTAACAGCTTCCAGGGCTTTCCATACCAGATGACCGGTAGCAAATATGCTAACATCTTTTCCCTCGTTTATGGTAAGTGCCTTTCCAATGATGAAGGGCTCATTTTCGGGAATGAATACAGGTACTTTCGGACGTCCAAATCTTAGATATACCGGCCCCACGTATTCGCTAATGGCAATAGTAGCGGCCTTGGTCTGGTTAAAATCGCAGGGATTGATCACCACCATATTGGGCAGCATTTTCATTAATCCTATATCTTCCATGATCTGGTGGGTGGCTCCGTCTTCGCCCAGTGTGATACCGGCATGTGAGGCACAAATCTTCACATTCTTATTCGAATAAGCCACCGATTGCCTGATTTGGTCATAAACCCTACCTGTAGAGAAATTGGCAAAAGTCCCCGTAAAAGGTATCTTTCCACCTATAGTCAAACCCGCAGCAATGCCTATCATATTAGCTTCGGCAATACCCACCTGAAAAAATCTTTCAGGAAATTCATGAACAAAAGCATCCATCTTCAACGAACCTATCAGGTCGGCACAAAGTGCCACTACATTGGGATTACTGCGTCCCAAGGCAAGCAATCCTTCACCAAACCCCGAGCGGGTATCTTTTTCAGCTGTCTTTATAAATTTTTCCATACTCACGTATTAATAATAATTCACCCGGGTGGTAGCACCGGATTCAATTTTAAATGATTTGTCAATGGTGTAGATAGAATGGGTCGAAAATTTCGAACGGAAGATGAGGCGGTATTTTCCCGGCAACATATACAGAGTCTCGGGTTGTTCCTCTCGTTCAGATTATAGATCCATTTCAATTTGTTATCGGTTTCCTGATACAAAGCCCCGTAGCCCCGCATCGAATTGCTGATGACCGCAATGCCCGGCATAGGAATTTCCACCGTTGTGGTATAGCTTTGTTTGATCTCAATATCTTTGATCTCAAGCCTTGGCAGACTTAATACTTCCAGATCGTATTTTCCGGTCAGGTATTTCACATCCTGTTCGAAGGTTTGCACGTTCAGGGTTTCCATCTTCCCTTTTATTCTTACAATACAATTCAGATTCTTGATAGAAGGAAAAGTCCCGCCCACCTTCAATTCCAAAGTACCCTGAGGAGTGCTCACTGCTATAACGGTATGTTTTCCGGGGGTTATGGTAATACTGTCCTTTTCCACAGGAGGAATTGTATGCACCACCAGGTTATAAGCCATCAAAGGATCAAGCACAAGAGTATCGGGCAAACCCATATCGTTCATGGTGTGAACAAAGTTGTATTTTATGGTACCCGAGAAATTATCGTACAAGGTCATTCCCACATTGGTTTCGGTGGGTTTACCATAAGTGTCGAGTAGATTCACCTGAGCTGTGGTCGAATTCAGAGCCTGGGAAATAACCACTTTCAGTGCGGTACTGAAATCTTTTTCCGTAGTGGCATCATAATAAGTTCCCACACAATCAAAGGCTTCGGAGAAGTTCCTGCCTATTCCTATGATGAATGGCTTCAATATCACTCCTTTTTTCTGTAATGCAATTGAAACCGCACAGGGATCGCCGCTGCATTCTTCCAATCCGTCGGTGATCAGAACAATAATATTTCTAACATTGTCCATAGGTGGAAAATCATTCCCGGCAGCTTCCAGACTGGCCGCAATGGGTGTGGTTCCTTTGGGGCTGATGGTCTTCAGTTTGTTCTTAATCTTATCAATATTCCCGAAACCCAGTGGAATTTCCAATTTAGAATCATCGCAATCCTGCGGAGGATAGGTTTTCTGATGTCCGTAAACGCGCATTCCCAATTGCAGATTGGGAACATTTCGCAAACTGTCGAGTAATTCGCACATCAGTTTGCTGGCAATAGAAATCTTCCGGTCGCTTTGCCACAGGCCCAGCATACTTTGCGAGGCATCGTAAACAAACAATATGCGGGTAACCGGTTTGGGTTTTTCCTTATCTTTTGTAATATCCTGAGCCAGCATTTTGCCTGACAGAAATAAACTCAAAATAATGAGCAAGTAAATTTTAAAATACGGATGTTCTTTAAGTTTACCTTTCATTTTATTATTTTAATAATCACCTATTGTTTCAGGTAATTGAGCCAATGCTTTCTCGAGTTGCTCGTTGGTGGGAGCCACACCGTGCCATTTATGGGTTCCCATCATAAAATCAACCCCCTGCCCCATTTCTGTCTTCATAAGGATAACGATAGGTTTGCCCTGAAAAGTATTCGCTTTGCAGATCTTTAGCATTTGTTGCACTTCTTCCATATCATTTCCGTTCATTTCGAACACCTTCCATCCGAAAGCATCAAATTTGGCCTTGAGATTTCCGAGTGACAGTACTTCCTCTACAGGGCCGTCGATTTGTTTTCCGTTGCAGTCTACGATGGAGATGAGGTTATCCACTTTTTTGGCTGCTGCATACATAGCTGCTTCCCATATCTGCCCTTCCTGAAGTTCACCGTCGCCGTGCAATGAGAAGACGATCTTATTATCATGATTCAGTTTTTTTGCAAGTGCCGTTCCAATGGCAACCGACATTCCCTGTCCCAATGATCCGGAGGCTATCCTGACTCCCGGAATATGTTCGGCTGTTGTCGGATGTCCCTGAAGGCGGGTATTCAGCTTGCGAAAAGTTGCCAACTCCTTCACAGGAAAATATCCTGAACGGGCCAACACACTATACCAAACGGCAGATAAATGACCATTGGAAAGGAAAAACACATCCTCACCTTTTCCATCCATATCGAAAGGAACCGGTTTGTGATCCATCACAGAAAAATATAAACAGGTGAACAGGTCGGCGCATCCCAGCGAACCGCCCGGGTGACCGGAATTAACAGCATGAATCATCCGCAGCAGATCGCGGCGAACCTGGGTGGCAATATTC
Source organism: uncultured Bacteroidales bacterium (assembly GCA_964574845.1). Classification (GTDB taxonomy): domain Bacteria; phylum Bacteroidota; class Bacteroidia; order Bacteroidales; family CAIWKO01; genus CAIWKO01. The sequence continues at coordinate 5,504 of CAZNRQ010000016.1, read as the reverse complement.
TTTAAGTCTTCAATAGTATTCATTGAGGTTTTTTCTTCAAAAGTATTACTTTTATTTCTATGCCTCTGCAATGTTAAAAAGTAATGAATAAGTTTTTGAGGCGACAATTATGCCGGCTTGGGTATTCTTCTGCTTCAGCTAACTGATTTTTTTAGCTACTTTTGCAAAAAAAACATTTATGGGATTAAATTGCGGTATTATCGGGCTGGCAAATTGCGGCAAAACAACTATTTTCAACTGTATGTCGAGCACCAAGGCACAGATCACCAATTTTGCTTTCAGTTCGAATAAATCAAATATCGCCGTAGTCAATGTTCCTGATGAGAGGTTGTATGTGTTGCAAAAACTGGTCAAAGCGGCCAAAGTGGTTCATGCGGCTGTTGAGATAGTTGATATTCCCGGCCTCACCAAAGGTTCTAGCAAAGGCGAAGGCGTGGGCAATTCTTTCCTTTCGGATATTCGTCAGACCGATGCTATAATCCATGTGATACGTTGTTTTGATGATGAGAACCTGCCGCATATTGAAGGCAATGTCAATCCGGTTCGCGATAAAGAGATCATTGACCTCGAATTGCAGATAGGCGACCTCGATCTGATAGAACGTAAAATTTCCAAAACTGAAAAACTCCTGAAAGCCGGCGATAAAGATGCTAAACATACCCTGGAAGTGCTTCATTTATATAAAGACCACCTCGAATCTTTTCAATCGGCCAGGGAACTGGATATTTCGGTTGAGGACCGCAAGTTGGTCCGCGACTTGTGTCTGCTCACCGAAAAGCCTGTTCTGTATGTCTGCAATGTGGATGATGCTTCAGCAGTAAACGGTAATAAATACGTCGAACAATTGAAAGAAGTAATTCAGAAAGAAGAAGCCGAAATGCTGGTCGTAGCCGGTAAAATGGAGGCAGAGATTGCCGAACTGGATACAGAAGAAGACAGGCTGGTTTTTCTGAACGATGTTGGATTGACTGAGCCCAGTGTGAACAAACTGATCAATTCAGCATTCCATTTACTGAACCTGCGCACATTTTACACAGCCGGCCCTATGGAAGCCCGTGCCTGGACCATCAAAGCAGGAATGAATGCCCCACAGGCTTCGGGTGCTATACATTCGGATCTCGAAAGAGGGTTTATACGCGCTGAAGTGATGAAGTATGATGACTTTGTCAGCTTAGGCTCGGAGCAAGCTTGTAAGGTAGCAGGAAAATTTAATGTAGAAGGAAAAAACTACATAGTGCAAGAGGGGGATATCCTCCACATCAGGTTCAACGTATAGACTTTTACTGACAGAAACGCAATTTGTCTTTCAGGTTGGGTTTGCCCAGTTCATCCGCTTTTTTCCAATCGGCGCAGGCTTTGTCTTTTTTATTTAATGCCTGATACAGATTTCCACGGTTGCTGTATGCATCGGCAAATCCGGGATTCACTTCAATGGCTTTGGTATAATCATCCATGGCTCCCTGGTAATCTTTATTACTGTATTTCAAATTTCCACGATAAAAATAAGGCTGATCGAAGGTAGGATCGAGTTCTATAGCCAGATTAAAATCTTCCATGGCCTCCTTATATTCCAGACTGAACATTTTTTTAATTCCGGCCTTATTGTACTGAAGGGCTTTCTCTTTTTTAGATGTGCAGGCGATCAGTAAGAGAGAAAAAGCCACCAACAGAATAATATTTTTCATGATACTCAGTTTAAATACTGTGCAAAGTAACATCATTTTTAATTCGCAAAAAAGTTTTACTAATTTTAAACCTTTATTATTTGAAAGCATCTAACCACAAATTGTTTTATGACCTCCGAAAAGGATAACAACATCCTGGCCCTGATAAAAGATGCCAATACCCGTCGAAAGGGTTTTAGCCAGCTTATTGTTTCGAGTCAGCAGCAACTATACTGGATGGTGCGCAAGATCGTTATCGATCATGAAGATGCCAACGATATTGTGCAGAACACTTTTGTGAAAGCATGGAACAACCTTGACAGTTTCCGTTTCGAATCCTCCATACATACCTGGCTTCACCGCATTGCAGTGAACGAATCTCTGACTTTCCTGAACCGGAAAAAGACGCTGAATTTTATTCCGTGGTTCAGTGTAGAGCATAAACTGGCAAATACCCTTAAGGATGACCCCTACTTTTCGGCTGAAAAAATATCGCTGAAACTGCATCAAGCCATACTAAAGCTTCCCGAGAAACAACGACTGGTGTTCAATATGAGATATTACGACGGGCTGCCTTTCGAAGAGATATCCGAAATATTAGGCACCAGCACCGGAGCTTTGAAAGCCAATTATCACATAGCATTCAAAAAAATTGAAAAATATTTACTGGCCGGTTAAACCTTTTTCAATGAAATTAATCTAATAAGCGGATCGCAAAAAAAAAGCTCCATATCATGCACTCAGATTCAACACAGGAAGAAAATAATCATAACCTCAATAAAGAGAACTATTTTAAAGTTCCTGAAGGTTATTTTGAAAAACTTCAAGAGGATATCAACGGAAAAATTGATTCAGGCCGAACCGCAGTCCTCAGGAAATCGCCTGATATGCGCCGCATCACCTTGATCTCCGGACTGGCTGCCGCAATGGTAGTCGTGCTATTGATCTTTTCATTTCTCATCAAAAAACAGAATAAGGGACAAAATGACATGGCGCTTTTTTCGCCATCGGAACAATCGATAGCAGAATATCTGGAAGACAATCTGGACGAAAACACCCTTTGGGAAGCCAGCAGCAACGACATCAGTTTTTTTGATGCCGACAAACTGAAAGAAATCGTGGCATCGGACGACAGTATCTATCCAAATAAGGATAATAGCACGATTGAAGCCGACACCACCCTGAAAAAAGACGAAATACTGGATTATCTCCTAAAAGAAAACATTGACCCCGAAACCCTATAGAATTATTAATTTAAAACCCGAAAAAATGAAAACATCGCATGCAAAATCCATCCTGTCAGGCAGCTTATTTGTCGGCCTGATATTTCTGGCCAACAGTTTCCTTATCGCACAAAATGCCGGAAACAATGCCATGAGAGGCCAGGAGAAAAAAGAAAAAGTAGAGGCTATGAAAGTCGCCTATCTGACCGACAAATTAAATCTGACTGCGACCGATGCCGAAAAGTTCTGGCCAGTGTACAACGAATATCAGGACAAAAGAGATGCCCTGCAGAAAACTTTCCGACAGAAAGCCAAAGTCGCCAAAGAGATCACACCCGAACTATTGACAGAAGAACAAGCCGACGAAATAATCAATGCGCAGATTCAGGAAGAGCAGGATCAACTGGACCTGAAAAAAGAATATCTGCCTAAATTCAAGAAACTGATAGGAAGCAAGAAGGTTGTTGCCATGTATGTGGGCGAGAAAGAATTCAACAAAATACTGTTGCAGAAACTGAAGGAGAAATAGGAATGGCTAAATTGCTCTATGGCTAAATTGTTAAATTGTTTTGGCATAAAAAAAAAGCCCCGCAAAAGCGGGGCTTTTTTCTTATGGACTGATTAGTTCTTTTTCCAATTTTTATATTCGCCCAGCAGGCTCACATAGCTTTCGCCGGAAGGACTACTGACGCTGGTGGTAACTTCAAGCTTTTTGAGTTTGGAAGGGAATATGACCACAGGCATATATTCTCCGCCATAGGTTCCGTTGGATTCAACATAGGTTTCGCCATCGACCGAGCCTGCCAAAAACATGTAAGGGCTCTTTTTATCGTATTGATAAAGTCGGGCTGCATTCAGATCGGCAAAATCCATAATTACTTCGCCACATAGCACACCATTCTCCTCAAATAAACGTTTCGAAATATTGGTGGCCGTCGGATAAGCTGTGGTTATTTTATCACCATTCATATAGTTGTCCAAAAGATCTTTAAAATCTTCACCTTCGGTAACTCCGGCAGAATCGACGTTCGACATGATATTGATGTATTTGATGGTCAACTTACCTGCGTTTTTTCCGGTAAATTCGAAAGTGTATTGTTTTTTTTCAACGGTTAAGCAACTGCTTAAGATCAATCCGAATACACCAATGGCAAAAAATAATAGAAATCTTCTCATTGTTATGGTTTTTTATAGGCCGGCAGCAATTCCCTATCCTGAAATGCCTACCAAACCTGTTATTAATAATTTATGAAGGGAATTTAACATTCAGGAATCGGATTCAAATTTACTAATAATTTTGCACCTATCTTTGCACACACAAAAAATAAACCCATGAAAATTTCTGTCGACATCAGCTATTATCCGCTTAAGGAGGAATTTAAGCCGCAGATCATCGCTTTTATTGAGGCCATTAATACTTACAAAAGCCTTACGGCACAAACCAATGGTATGAGCACTCAGGTGTTTGGCGAGTACAGGGATGTGATGAATGCACTGACTGTGGAAATTGAAAAGGCTTTCGAAAATCCGCATTCGGTGTTTGTGATGAAAATTATCAATGCCGATCTGCAGGTGGTGGAAAAATGGTAAGAGGAAGTTGGAAGACCGAAGACGGAAGTCGGAAGTTGAGCATTGAATCCGTCGGTTGACGGATTCAACATTGAACATTTCTTAAATTTTCAATTCTCAATTTTCAATTTTCAAGGTAAGGCCTCTCGTTGACAATCTTTGACATTTTTCCTAATAGTCTAAACACCTAAAGTCTAAATACCTTTTTTAAATGATAAACTGGATACTTGCTAACTATATAGAAATTATTGCGGCCCTGCTGGGTATAGCAGGGGTGTATCTTACCATCAGGCAAAGTATTTGGTGCTGGCCTGTGGGTTTGATCAATGTGGTGCTCTCGCTGGTAGTATTTTTTGCTTCAAAATTATATGCCGATGTGGTGCTTCAGGTGTTCTACCTGGTGATGACCCTTTACGGCTGGTGGTTTTGGATTTACGGCGGCAAAAAGAAATTTGAAGTGCCCGTGCGCCGCATGAGCCTGACAGAATTGCTGGTCATACTGCCTCTGGGTTTGATATTCTCTGTGGCGGTAGGTTTTGCGTTTGCGCGATACACCGATGCGGCTTATCCTTATTGGGATTCGTTGCTGATGGTTTGGGGCATCATAGCCACCTGGGCCATGGCAAAAAAGATTATTGAACACTGGGTGATGTGGATTATCATCGATCTCAACTGCACGGCTCTTTATTTTTGCAAAAATCTGTACGCTTTTTCGCCACTTTATTTTATTTTTACTGTTTTAGCCATTTTTGGATATTTCACATGGAAAAAAGAACTGAATCAGAAACGGGCCGAATTATCCGTATAGCCATAACCGGCCCCGAGTCGACAGGCAAATCGATGCTGGCTTCGGAATTGGCCCGGCATTATAATACCGGTTATGTGAAAGAAGCAGCAAGAGATTACATTCAATATCTCAAACGACCTTATAACTATTTGGATCTTTTGGTCATTGCCAAGAAACAACTTATGGCCGAAAGTTACCGCATGAAACATACCAGCAAATATGTGATTTGCGATACCGATCTGACGGTGATCAAAATTTGGG
>CAZNRQ010000015.1:0-19644 GCA_964574845.1 uncultured Bacteroidales bacterium | reverse complement strand
CTATTTAACGGGTGATATTGGTTTTTATTTTTTAAATACAAAGGTACAAAAAAACTGACAAGTTGATTAGGCATAACGTGCTGTTATTTAGCACTGAATTTTCACACAGTGAAAAATTAACACTCATTGTTTAATAATTTTGGATAAAATAGTTGTTATTGCCTTTGATATTATTTATTTTTGTTAAAAAATACACGTTCTTTGAAGGATTATCTTATTAGCAAAAAGAAAAAACACGTTCTAAATTAATTAATACTAACCAAAAAACAAAGCTTATGAGAAAATTTACATTTCTATGTGTAATTCTGTTATTCACAGGATTACAGGTGGCTTTTGCACAACAGAGGACCATTACGGGATCAGTGACTAGCAAAGATGATGGCACTACCCTGCCCGGTGTTACTGTTGTTGTTAAAGCAACCACTATTGGCACAGTGACAGATGCCAATGGAAAGTTCACAATTTCTGTTCCTTCGAAATACGACATTCTTGTTGTATCTTTTGTTGGAATGAAGCCTCAGGAAGTATCTATCGGCAACAGAACCAACATTGATGTTGTTCTTGAAACTGATGTTATGAACATTGAGGGAGTGGTTGTTACGGCTCTTGGTATATCACGAGAAAAGAAATCATTAGGTTATTCTACTCAGGAAATTAAAGGAGACCAGGTTTCCACGGTTAAATCAGACAACTTTATTAACTCATTATCTGGCAAGGTTTCTGGTGTACAGGTAAAAAAGACCACCAATATGGGGGGGTCAACAAACGTACTTTTACGCGGAAGCAAGTCTCTGACTGGAGACAATCAGGTTCTTTTTGTTGTTGATGGCGTTCCTGTTAATAATAGCACTTTTAATACTTCGGGGCAATCTCAGGCAAGTCTTGGATATGATTATGGTAACGCTGCATCTGACTTAAATCCTGATGACATTGAGTCTATTAATGTTTTGAAGGGGTCTGCTGCAACTGCATTATATGGTTCACGCGCTGCTGGTGGTGTAATTATGATTACAACCAAAAAAGGTGCTGCAACGGTTAGCACTTCTGAAACTCAAAAAAAATATTTTGGTGTTACTTTAAATTCTGCAGTTACTATGGGCTTTGTTGATAAAAGCACATTTCCAACTTATCAGAAAGATTATGGTGCTGGATACGGACATTATTACGATGGACCCGGAAGTTACTGGTATATGCGCGATTTAAATGGAGATGGAATTGATGATCAATGTGTGGTTACATCAGAAGACGCTTCGTATGGGGCTCCTTTTGATGCCAATTTATTGGTTTATCAATGGGATGCTGTTGACCCACAATCGCCCAACTATCATAAGGCAACGCCTTGGGTTGCTGCTAAAAATGGTCCTATTACATTTTTCCAGAAGCCACTTACTTTCACAAATTCAATAGCAATAGATAATGCGGGAACCAAAGGTTCTTATCGTCTGTCTTATACTAACTTTAATCAAAAAGGGTTAATGCCAAATAGTAAATTGAACAAGGACAATATCTTATTAAATGGTACTTGGAATGTTACTGACAGGCTTACTGTATCTGGATCGGGAAATTATACTGTTACTAAAGGTTTGGGCCGTAATTCTACAGGATATAGTGATAATATTTTAGGTTCTTTCCGTCAATGGATGCAAACTAATGTGGATATTCAAGAGCAAAAAGACATGTATGACCTAACCGGTAGAAATGTTACCTGGAACTATGCTGACCCCACCGTTGCTCAACCTATTTTTTGGGATAACTATTATTGGACAAGGTTCAAAAATTACGAAAGTGATTCAAGAAACCGCTTTGTGGGTTACATGTCGGTAAACTATAAAGTTCTTAATTGGTTAGATCTTTTTGGACGTTTTTCGGCAGATTCATATAATGAATTACAGGAAGAAAGAAGGGCCGTAGGAAGTATTGCCACTCCTTTTGGAATCGGACAAGGTACTGATGGAAGTATTAATAGAAATGATCAGAGTTCAGGATATCTTAGAAGAGACATAACCTTCAGTGAATACAATTATGACCTGATGGCTAATTTCCATAAGGACATTTCGAAAAGCTTTAACATTAAGGGTGTACTTGGGATGAATATCAGAAGAACGAATTTCACCCGTCTTATTTCTTCAACAAATGGCGGCCTAGCTGTTCCTGATCTTTATTCTTTACAGAACAGTATCGGACCTCTTCCTTTATCAAAAGAACTCGCATCTAAGGTGGGTGTCAATGGCATTTATGGCAGTGTTTCGCTGGGTTATAAAAATATGGTTTATCTTGATGCTACATTAAGGAGGGACCATTCGTCTACTTTACCAAAAGATAAAAGTGTATACTATTATCCTTCTGTTGCAGCAAGCTGGATATTCTCAAGCCTTTTGCCAGATTCTAAATGGTTATCGTTTGGAAAAATTCGTTTGAACTATGCTATGGTTGGTAATAGTGCTGGTTTTGATCAATTGGCAGATAATTACAATATTATTACTCCTCTAAATGCGCCTATTACTTCGGTAGCCGGAACAAAGAAAAACTCGGAATTGGTGCCTGAAAAAACCAGCAGTATTGAGGGTGGACTTGAAATGTATTTCTTTGGAAGAAGAGTTGGTTTTGATATTGCAGGATATAAAACCAATACCAAAAATCAAATTTTACCGCTTGCTGTTTCTGTAGCGACTGGTTACACATATAAAATAATCAATGCCGGGGAAATTCGTAATTCGGGTATTGAATTATCATTAAATTCTACTCCGGTAAAAACAAAAAAATTCAAATGGGATTTAACTATTAATTGGGCAAAAAATTACAATAAGGTTCTTTCGTTGCTCGAAGGTGTTAAAAATCTTCAATTGGGCTCTTATCAAGGTGGAATTACTATTAATGCTCAGGTTGGACAACCTTATGGCGTAATTTATGGAACAGATTATGTGGATATTGATGGCAATCCGGTTGGAGATTCGGGCCATGACAGAGTTATTAACCCTGCTAATGGAAGATATTTAAAAACAGCTACTTCGGATAATGTTATAGGAAATGTAAATCCTGACTGGACAGGGGGTATCTACAATTCTTTGACTTACGGAAATTGGGCATTAAGCTTCTTAGTCGATATTTCGAAGGGCGGAGATATTTTCTCTTTAGACATGTATTATGGTCTGGCTACCGGTTTATACAAAGAAACTTCTTATTTGAACGATTTGGGCAATCCTGTTAGAGATCCTATAGCTTACAATACTCCAGGAGATCCTACTAGTGGTTATGCCCCTACAAGTGGTGGTTTTATTAACGAAGGTGTTAATCCTGACGGATCTGTAAATACTACAAGAATCAGTGCTGCCAACTACGGCGCATTTGGATACCTGAGAAATCCGGATAAGGCATTTGTTTATGATGCATCGTTTGTTAAGCTGAGAGAGGTATCTTTGTCGTATACCGTACCAAGCAAAGTGTTTAAAAAATGTTTTATTAATGGCCTGACCGTCGCTGCTGTAGCCTCAAATCCCTGGATTATTTACAAGAAACTTCCATATGCCGATCCAGAATCTGGATTAGGCGCCGGAAACTTACAGGGTTATTCGACAGGGTCGCTCCCTTCAACTCGTGATTTTAGTCTTAATGTGAAATTAACCTTTTAATTGATAAACCCATGAAAAAAATATTTGCCTTATTGTTCATTCTTTTATTGTTTTCAGCTTGTAAAAAGAAGTTGGAAGATTTGAATCAGAATGTGAAGGATCCTACTACTGTTACCGGTGAATCGCTTTTCACTGGTGCGCAGAAAAATCTATTTGACCAAATGGTTAGCTCGAATGTGAATTATAATATTTTCCGACTGATTGACCAATATTGGACAGAAACTACTTATACTGATGAGAGTAACTACGATTTAACCACACGTACTATTCCCGATAATCATTGGGATGTGCTGTATCGCGATGTGCTGAAAGATTTGAAAGAATCTGCTAAAATCATTAACTCTACAACCTATATTGAGGATGTTAGCCCCAAGGTAAAGCAGAATCGCCTAGCAATTGTGGAAGTTATGGATATTTATACCTGGAGTGTATTGGTAGAAACTTTCGGCAATGTGCCTTATTCAGAAGCTTTGGATATTGACAAGCCTCTTCCGAAATATGATGACGGTTTGACCATTTACAAAGATTTGATTGCACGTTTGAATGTTGCTATTGCTAATATGGATCCTGCTTACGGAAGTATGGGGGATGCCGACAACATGTATCAGGGCGATGTGGCAGAGTGGCTCAAATTTGCCAATTCGCTGAAACTTCGCATGGGATTGCTTATTGCCGATGTACCGGGCGAAGGAACTTTTGCCCAAACTACAGTGGAACAGGCAGCTACGGGAGTTATAGCCTCAAATGCAGATAATGCAAGACTGGTTTACTTATCTGCTCAGCCCAATACCAATCCAATATATAATGATTTGGTTGCTAGCGGACGTCACGACTTTGTGCCTACTAGTGTTATAGTAGATGCTATGAATACCCTGAACGACCCCAGAAGTCCTTTTTATTTTACTCTTGTCGATACAGCTTCTTCTGGGCCTCCAGCTTTAGTTTATTACGGTGGTGAATATGGTGCATCTAACGACTTTACCAAGTATTCGCATGTTTCGGATAAAATTCAGGAACCTACTTTTGAAGGTTTGATTTTCGATTATGCTGAAACTGAATTCTTATTGGCCGAGGCTGCTGAAAGAGGCTATGCCGTGGGTGGTAGTGCCGCTTCGCATTACGACAAAGCAATTGAGGCTTCAATTTTGTACTGGGGAGGAACCTCAACTGATGTTGCTGCTTACCTAGCTCAGCCCAGTGTAGCTTATGCAACCGCAGCAGGAACCTATAAACAGAAAATCGGAACCCAAATGTGGATAGCATTATACAACCGTGGTTTTGAAGCATGGACTGAATGGCGCAAATTCGATTTCCCAGCATTGGTTGCTCCGGTTGATGCTCTCACAGCTATTCCTGTGAGATATACTTATCCTATTGAAGAACAAACCCTTAATGGCGCTAACCGTACTGCCGCTGCCGCTGCTATCGGTGGCGACGAAGTTACTACCAAATTATTCTGGGATAAATTCTAATTCCTAATTTTCTCAATGTAAGGAGGCTGTCTTTAAAATAAGAGACAGCCTCTTTTTTATTTTTGAGGGAATCGAAAGACGGTCAAAAGACAACTCAATATTAACTTGGGTTCGAACAAAACAATTCACGTATTATTTAGGATTCTGGATACCTTAAAGGAGGTCTTCTGGATGCAAATCTTAAAAGCCGCTTCCAACACTCGGGTAAAACATTCTTTTATATCACTATATCCCCATATATTTGTTCTGGTTTGGGTGCTTGATAGGATAAATTTCTTTACCATTCTGATAAGTTAAAACACATATTATAAGCCATATGCATCACTTTATTTGCATATTGGCCAAAATGATTAGGTATTGGTTTACATACGATAGGTATCCTGGGAAAAACGGTTGTTATTGTACCAATACATGTCAATATCAGTTCAATAATTGTCGTTTTTTAGCCAAATACAACCGTATTTCGACTAAGTACGACCGTATTTGGCTAAAAAACGATAGTATTCGAATTAAAACCGATCGTATTCTGAAAGATAACTGAGCTTAATGCTATAAGTACAACAAGTATTAATTCAAGTCTGACTATTAAAAGTCCGTAAACGACTACTTTTGGCTGGTAATAAACAATTAGTTTTTTTGTGAGTAGAATAAGCATTAGTTTTTAAGTGTCAGATCAAAAAAACGATTTATAACCCAATTAGGTCGTCTTGTCGAAAAGCAAAAAAATAAGTCATAATTTAAAATTTTGACGACCAACACCCATTTTTTTAATATTCTTAAAATGAAAAATTTAACGTTAAAATAATATACCATATCCCTGAAAACCCGTACATTTGCCATGCAATCCGTTACAAGCACGCTCAGTGATCACCCTACAGGGGGTTCTTCGCCCGAAGAACAATCCGAAACCGCTGATATTATTGGATAAACGGACAACTTAATATCTAAAGACCACTAAGCAATTAATCATAATTTTTATTATGAAAAGCTACTATAAACTACTTTTTCTGAGCGTAATGCTTGTTGTTCCTATATTGGGGTGGGGACAAATTCAAATTTCGGAAAGCTTTGAAAACGGGTTGCCAACATCTTATACTGCTACTACTTCTTATACACTTGGTTCCGGAACATGGACTGGACAGGCAAATGGGGTGATACGTGGTACAAGCGGTTTACACGGAGGCTCTTATTCGTGCCAGTTAAAAAACCAGACAGGAGCACAAATAACTTCACCTAACATTGCTTCAGGGGGAGTTTCAACTGTCACTTTTTATGGTTCAAGCAGCACTGCATCCGGTTCTGTGCAGGTAAATTACTCTATTGACGGCGGAGCTACCTGGACCGCTGCTACAGGATCACCTTTTTCACTTACAACAGGAACCACGGTTTTGAAAACTGCCACGATAAATTCGAGCAGTCCAAACATTATTGTTCAATTTTATAGAACGGCTTCAACTGTCTATATTGACGATATTACAATTACAGCCAACGGATCATCAAACTCTGCCTCGTCCGACATTATACGCAACAGTACGTTTTCGGAACCAGTAAACATTGCCTATACCTCATATCAAGAAACCAATCTGACTAGTTCTTCTCTGGAAGTTGCCCGATTCGATATTCGTGATGGAGGAGGTTCTGTTGATGGGGATGCTCTGGGGACAACATTGTCGGCAATTACTTTTTCACTTTCCAATTGGGCTAACGTCCGAAGAGTGGCACTATATGATGGAACAACTGAAATAGCAGAATTAGCGGTTAGCTCGGGCTCCTTGGTGTTTAGTTCGCTTGCAGGTTTAAGTGCCGTTGACGGAAGCTCAAAAACATTTAGTTTAAGGGCAAGTTTTAATGCATCAGTAACCGATAATCAACAAATTCAATTTACCATTGGCTCGGCTACAGCCGACGCCGCGGGATCGGTTTTTGCAGCAGCCAATGCCGGTGGGTCGGCTTCTTCGATTACAGGTGATGCAAATCGCATAGAAGTAATCGCCGATAGGCTTGGATACTTCCAGCAAGCAAGCAATAGCGTTCAGAACGGAACTATGAGCCCGGCCGTAACGGTTGAAGCAAAAGATGTCAATAATAACCGTGATCTTGATTTTGTCTCGGTCATTCGTATCACTTCATCAGGAACATTAAGTGGAACAAATGCTGATGTAACTGCTGTCGCAGGATTGGCAACATTTTCCAATCTTATTCATACAGCCACCGGTACCGGACTTACCTTAAATGTCGAAAGACAAAGCACTCTGGATTGGGATATTACCAGTGCTGCTTTCAATATTACTGCACCCTCTGCTTCGGCCAATAGTGTGATTATGGCTGTTGCTTCCACCGAATCGGCCTCCATATCTTCACTTGAAAATACAACTTCCATAACCAGCAACCTGCTTGGAACGCAAGTTTGGGGATTTGATCTTTATGACGGTAACGGTTCGGCCAATGATGCCGACCTTTTACCCACCAATTACACCTCAATTACGATTTCGAACGGGGGCAGCAATACCGTTACAAGCTGGGTTAACACTATATTGGATGTACAATTTTTTGAGGGTACTTCTGTAACACCCATTGCCGGCACCATTACTAAAAATGCCCTGAGCATTGTTTTCACCCCTTCTGCTTCAATTTCTATACCCGATGGAGCTGCAAGTAAAAAAACAATTTATATGAGGCTTTCCCTGAAAAACCCCGTCCCTTCAGGCTCAGATACCAAGAAATTCCATTTTCAAATTTTAAATTCAGGTGTTACTACTGAAAGCACCAGTACCAGTTCACAACTGGCTTCGTTTACCATAAATTCTGACAACACCAAAAACATAATTGCAGTTGTAGCAACCGAATTGCGCTTTAGCGGGGTGCCGGGTGCAGTTGCTCCCAATTCAAACTTTACTTCCACAGTTAATGCTACTGATGCCAATGGCAATATTGATGCAGGTTCGACAGCGTCGGTAACTCTTTCGCGCTTTGCCGGGACAGGAACCCTTTCTTCGGCAAGCGGGTTGACAGTCTCCTTGGTGGCCGGAACCAAAACCTGGACCGACCTGCAATACAATACCGAAGAAACTTTCACAATACAGGCCGTTGCAACAGTTCTTACGAACGGAGAAAGCCCAACTATTATTTGTACCAGCGCCATGGGTACCTCTCTGGTTGAATGGAATTTTCCGAACAGCACGGACGATCAATATTCCGACGCAGGAATCGCGTTGAATTATGTGGCAGGAACCCCGGCAAGTTGTAAACAAATATCTACACAGGGCAGTGCGGGAAGCCCCACTTTTTCAAATGCCGGAATTGCCACACGATGTGCCACTGCCACCGGATGGGACAACGGAAATGGTGTAAAATACTGGCAGGTGGATCTCAATTCGACCGGCTACACCCAATTAAAGCTTTCGAGTAAACAAAGAAGTTCGGGCACGGGTCCTAAAGACTGGAAAATACAGTACAAGCTTGGTGCAGGGGGAACATGGACAGATGTTTCATCGGGTACGATTAGCGTTGCCGATAATTGGACTACCGGAGTTAAAACCGATCTCGCCCTGCCTACTGCATGCGATAACCAGGCATCAGTTTACTTAAGATGGGTTATGACATCCAACCTGCAAGTTACCACCGGAAATGTTGCTGCAGGAGGTACCTCCAGAATTGATGACGTAAAAGTAACAGGTGTTTCTGGAAATGCCCTTACAACGGGTAGTATCAGTGGTTCGCCATTTTGTATAACCTCAACTATGGGTATTTCTTTAACAGTACCCTTAACCTCTTCGGGAACATTCAATTCGGGAAATATTTATACAGCGCAGCTTTCGGATGAAAACGGAAGCTTTGGTGTGCCAACAACCATAGGTACACTCAGCAGCACCTCGAATTCAGGAAATATCTTTGCCAATATTCCTGCAGGAACATTAGACGGAACTCTCTATAGAATTCGTGTTCTTTCGAGCGATCCTTATATAGCCGGCACCGATAATGGAGTTAATTTGATTGTAGCCCTGAATACACCTGATGTTTCGAATCTGAGTGGTTCGTTGGGAAGTCTTCAGGCCACCCTTAACTGGATAAATCCGGCAGGTTGTTTCGACGAAGTGCTGATAGTAGGAAGGGCGACAACGAATGTAAATGCCGGAACCCCTACAGGCGATGGAAGCGCCTATACGGCCAATCTGGCTTTGGGATCAGGAACAGCCTTCCTGGGAGGAAATGTAGTTTATAAAGGCACCACCAGTGGCCAAACAGTAACAGCACTCACCAATGGAACAACTTACTTCTTTAAATTATTTGTCAGAAAAGGTAGTAACTGGTCGAATGGAATTGAAATTTCCGTAACGCCCACCACTGCGGTTTCAGGTGATTATAGAAGTAAAGCAAGTGGTAATTGGAGTAGCATTACTACCTGGGAAACGTTCAACGGCACAACATGGGTAAATGCAGCTACTTTTCCGGATGATAAATCAAAAGACGTCACCATCAAATCCGGAACCACCGTGATATTAGATGCTGGCGGGACGCCACCTTTTAATGTTAAAAACTTATCGGTTGAAAATGGTTCGAAATTATTTTGTAATGCACAACCTCCCACCACAAATGTCTACATAAGTGTTTATGGTAATAATCTTATTTGTGATGGCATTATTGGCAATGGCTCAACAGTTGACATCATTGGTTTCAATATTGAGGGTTCAAACGTTACAATTAGTGGCAATGGAATATTTGATTGCAACAGAATCAGAAAAAATTACAATTCTTCGACTGGTTCTCCAAACACTTCTGTGGATGTAACTAATTTGATTATTGCAAAGGATGTCAATCTCCGTTGGAATAACTCATCAGGAACTCAAATATACAATGCGATAGCGGGCTATTTTAATATTACTCTTAATGCCGGATCAACACTTAGTCTTTTCGTATCATCAGGATTTGATGGCAATGCCGGAATCAATGGAACATCGGGAACAGGATCAGGTGGAGGTACCTGGACAATAAATGGTACGATGAATATCCCCGGAACATTATATGCAACAACAAGTTCTACTGTCAGAAATGCCAAGTGGATAATTGGAACCGGTGGTGTAATTAATTGTAATCAATTAGATTGCAGTGCAAGTGGCTCGGCCGGACACGAGATCGAAATTCTCGATGGTGGCAAACTAAATCTTAACACCAATAATGGCTTTTTTAATTTCAGTTCTACCAACAATGTTTACGATTTTCAGGATGGCTCCACGGTGGAATATAGCTCACCCAGTGGTATACAAACCGTAAAAGCTACTATTCCGGGAATATTTGAATATTCCAATTTGCTCATCTCCACCACAGGAGGTACCAAACAACTTGCTGGTGATATAACTGTGAAAAGGGACCTGATTATAACGGGTGGTATTTTGGAAGCAAATGGAAAGAACATCTCTGTTGGAAGAAACTGGGAGAATTTCGGAACAAACGGATTTACGGAAGGCGCTGTGGGTACTGTATATTGTAACGGTGCCACTGCACAGACCCTGAGTTGCCCCGGTGGAGAAGATTTTTTCAATATCGACTTCTCTTTTGCGGGCACAAAAACATTACTTACCGACATAAATGTTGCTTCCAATCTTACCATTAATAGCGCCAGTGGTTCCCTGATCGCAAATACTCATAATATAACCCTTGGCGGAAACTGGACCAATTATGGAACTGCCGGATTTACCGAAGGAGCAGCTGATGTAACCTTTAACGGCTCTACTACTCAAAACCTGACTTGTCCGGGAGGTGAGAATTTCTATAATCTTATCAGTAACAATACCGGCGGAGGTATCAACTTGTTAAACAATACGAGTGTTTTCAACCAACTCTCCATGAATTCAGGAAACATTCTAACCAATTCGAATTATCTGGAATTAGGAAGCAGTACTTCCAATTTAGGCATCCTTAATTATAATACCGGTTATGTGGTAGGCAAAATGCGTCGTTGGCTGAACGGTCTCAATTCAGGTTATAACTCCGGATTGTATCCCTTAGGTCAGGATGTTTCCGGATCTGTAAAAAATCGTTTCTACTATATCCAATATTTACAAGCTCCAACTGCCGGAGGCTATCTTGATATCAATTTCAATCCTGTTGCTATGGGTTCTGATGGAATTCCTATAAATGGAATTCCAGCCATTGGCACTTGTGCCACCTTTGATGTAGTTTTTACCGCCCAGCAAGGTTATTGGATAGCAACTCCCGAAGCAGGAAAATTGGGTGATGGAAATTACACTTTGGCAATTACAGGCGAAGATTTTAACATTGTTACCGATATTTGTGAATTAACCTTATTAAAAAGGGTAGGAGCGGGCAACTGGCAAACACCCGGCACCCATCTTTTACCCACAGGGACGGGCAGTCTGCCTACTGTATCCCGTAGCGATCTGGTCGGTTTTTCTAATTTTGGATTTGGAGGAGGTTATTCCAATCCTCTGCCTGTTGAGTTGAGATCTTTCACAGCAGAATGTGCTGAAAGCGGAGTGGAAATTAAATGGTCAACAGCCACCGAAACCAATAATAATTACTTCGCTATAGAAAAAAGTGCTGATGCCAAACAATGGATGACGCTGGCTAAGATCGATGGAGCTGGCAATAGCAATCAGATCTTGAACTATCAGTATGCCGATAAAAAAAATCTGGGCGGTCCGGTTTATTACAGGCTGAAACAAACCGATAATAACGGAAACACAGAGATTTTTACTCCCACTTCGGTCAATTGCTCCGCTACGTCTTCCGATGTTTTCATTTATCCCAATCCTTTTAACGAAATGATCACAATCCAGATCGGGACATCGAATGAAAATGCTCAGCTTAGGGTTTACGATCAGTTGGGCATGAAAGTAAAAGAAACACTTTTAAATTCTAAGGAGTCAGATTCCGGGACATTTGATCTGGATCTTTCAGAACTTTCCAGGGGAGTTTACTTTATTAACTTTCTTTCAGGCTCAATTAATAAAACCGAAAAGATAGTAAAAGAATAAGTGGGTAGGACAAACTATTGCTCAGTCCTAAGGTTTTCTAATCCCATTGGTTCTCGTCTATATCTTCCCCGTAAAAAATACTGAGGTAAGAATTATAGCGCGACATACTAATTTTCCCTTCAGCTATGGCTGTTTTAACAGCGCAATCTGGTTCGCTGATGTGCGTGCAATTGTAAAACTTGCATTGAGGCAACATCGCAAACAGTTCGGGAAAATAATGCGTCAGATCCTCTTTCTTAAAATCAATAAGACCAAATTCCTTTATACCCGGTGTATCTATAATGAATCCAAGGTTGTTCAGGCACAACATTTCGGTAAATGTGGTGGTATGTTTGCCCTTTAAGTAATATTCCGATATTTCACCGGTTTTACGATTCAATTCCGGGTCAATGGCATTAATCAGGGCGCTTTTTCCAACACCTGAATGGCCGGAAAACAAAACTATTTTGTCTGCCAATTGCCTCTTAAGTTCATCCATATTATCTCCACGCAAGGCTGATACTACCAGGCAATTGTAGCCTATCTTTTCATAAATATGCTTCATAACGGAAAGGTTCTTCAATTGCTCTTCATCGTAGATATCCACTTTATTGAAAATTAGTGTGGTCGGAATGTGATATGCTTCAGCAGTCACCAGAAAGCGGTCGATGAAGCCTGCCGAAGTACGTGGCTGAGCCAGGGTAACCACCAGGTAGGCCATATCGATATTGGCCGCAATAATATGGATCTGCTTCGAGAGTTTTTTTGATTTACGAACAATGTAGTTTTTCCGTGAATTGATCTTGTTTATGATGCCTATTTTTTCATTCAGCTGAAATTCGAACTCTACCGAATCGCCAACAGCAATAGGATTGGTGGCTTTCAGGCCCTTGATCCTGTATTGCCCCTTCAGCCTGCAATCAACATAATCGCCCTTATTGTCTCTTACCGAATACCAACTCCCCGTGGATTTATATACTATTCCGTTCACAGGCTATCAGCTGAATTGGTAATGTTTGCGTACAGGTTTAATCACATTCCATGTGCATCGCAAGCCCTTTGCGAAAACCACAAAATCACCGGCCTGAATATTATATTCTCCGTTTGCGGTTTCCACGCTGATTTCACCTTCCATTATCAGGCAGGCTTCTTCGCTTTCATAATACCAATCGAAACGTGATATTTCCTTGGTCCATATGGGCCAACTACGGATGTTTCGCTCCAGAATTTCCTTTTCGCTGAGCCGTATTATTGTTATTTCAGACATTGCCATTCATTTGAAATTTAAAAAAACAATCTAATTGACCAATTTGTAAAGCAAATATTTTAACTTTGCTCAAAATTAATAAAAAACCACTATGAAAAAAACTTTACTCTTTTTTGTTGCCTGTATGATGTTTGTATTTTATGCAGGTGTATCATTCGGACAATGTACTCCCGATCCGTTAGTAACTGATCCTGAAGGAAACGGCGAAATGGTTCCCGATACCATCGAAATTGGTGAGAATTCAGCCTTTAATCTTACACTTACTATTATTGCACCCGACACCGCCAGTGTGGGTACCATGGGACACATCAACCTGCACCATATAACAGTAAAAAGTTTACAAAACAAACCGGCTTGGCTTACCTACGCTTGCAACCCTTCAACTTGTGAATTCATCGGAACCGCATCCAGATGCGTATTGGTCAGCGGAACCGCACCTTTAGGTAGCGCCGGATTTATTGCTATTGATGTGATAGTAGATGTTTACGCTACTATATTAGGTGCACCGGTTTTGGTTCAATCGGATTATAACAGCGGAATGCCTTTAGTAGTTTGGGTGCACCCGGAAGGATGGGGTGTAACCGAACAGGTTTACAAAGGTTTCGGAATTATGGAAGCACAACCCAATCCTTTCAGCAATACTGTTAAATTAGGTTGCTATACCGAAAACCCTCAGAACGTATCCCTGAAAGTAGTTAATATGGTCGGACAGGAAGTTTACACAGAGGTTCTGGGAACACATTCTGGTGACAATTTCTTCCAGTTCAACGGTAATGATCTGACCAACGGCATTTATTTCTATTCAGTGATCGATGCTCAAAACCGCGTTATCACAAAAAAATTGATCAAGTCGAATTAATATTTTTTCTTCTGAAAAAAGGGCTGTCATTTATCTTAATGACGGCCCTTTTTTATTAAAAATATACCCCGAAATATCGACACCATAAAAATAAAACCTCTAACTTTGCCGAAATTTTCAAAAAACAATCCATTATGGCAAAAAAGAAAAACGAAGTGGTGATGATGGAAGATGTGGTGGTTAAGTTCGTTGGCGACTCTGGCGACGGAATGCAACTTACCGGTAATCTTTTTTCGGATACTGCAGCCCTTCTGGGCAACGATTTGGCTAATTTTCCTGACTATCCAGCCGAGATCCGCGGACCTGTCAATACCGTAGCAGGTGTTTCCGGTTTCCAGGTGCATATCGGTCACAAAAGAGTCTATAGTTCTGGCGACATGTGCGATGTGCTGGTGGCCATGAACCCCGCCTCTCTGAAATCTAACCTCAAATGGGCAAAAAAAGGTGCTACCATCATTACTGATATCAACACCTTCGACGAAAAATCTTTCGACAAAGCCGGCTACAAATCCAATCCTTTGGACGACGGAAGCCTCGCCGATTATAATGTTATTGCAGCTCCCATCACCGAGCTTACCAAAGCAGCCGTAAAGGAACTGGGTCTTGACAACAAAGCAGCCGAAAAATCCAGAAATATGTTTGCCCTGGGTATGATGTATTTCATGTTCAACTGGAAACAGGATAAGGCTTTCGACTTTTTTGAAATTAAATTTAAAAAGAAACCCCTGGTCGTTCAGGCAAATAAACTTACCCTCACCGCCGGTTACAACTATGCCGAAACAGTTGAGGCCATCTCTGTTACCTTCAATGTGCCGGCAGCTCCTTTGGAAAAAGGAAGATACCGCAACATTTCGGGCAACGTAGCCACCGCATGGGGCTTCCTGGCTGCTGCCGAACGTTCAGGCAGGCCTTTGTTCCTCGGATCATATCCTATCACCCCGGCTACCGAAATCTTAATGGAATTATCCAAATACAAAAACCTTGGCGCTAAAGTATTCCAGGCCGAAGACGAAATAGCAGGTATTTGTTCCGCCATCGGAGCCAGTTTCACAGGTTCTATGGCACTCACCACCACTTCTGGTCCGGGTCTGTCATTGAAAAGCGAAGCCATGGGATTGGCCGTTATTACGGAATTACCGCTGGTTATTGTCAATGTACAGCGTGGAGGTCCTTCCACAGGTTTGCCTACCAAATCCGAACAATCCGACCTCATGCAGGCCCTCTACGGCCGCAACGGCGAATGTCCGCTTATCGTAATGGCAGCTTCTTCACCTTCCGATTGTTTCTATGCAGCTTACGAAGCCGCCAAACTATCCATGGAGCACATGACCCCGGTCATTCTGCTTACCGACGGATACATTGGTCAGGGTTCCGAGCTTTTCCGCATACCTAAAGTAAAAGATCTGGCCAAGATCACTCCTCCCATTGCAGCCGCCAACGATCCCGACTATAAACCTTTCAACCGCGATCCCAAAACACTGGTTCGCAAATGGGCATTGCCCGGAACCGAAGGCTTGCGCCATAGGGTAGGGGGTCTCGAAAAAGAAAGTGGTATTGGCAATGTAAGCATGGATCCTGCCAACCATCAATTGATGACCGACCTGCGCTATCAAAAAGTGATGAAGGTAGCCGATTTCATTCCCGAACAGGAAGTGTCGGGCGAAGCCGAAGGCGATCTCCTAGTGGTAAGCTGGGGTGGTACTTATGGAGCCGTTCATACCGCAGTGGAAGAACTGCTGGCCGCCGGCAAAAAAGTAGGCCACGCTCATTTCAAACACATCATGCCTCTGCCTAAAAACACCGAACAACTCCTGGGCAAATTCAAACAGGTAGTGGTTTGCGAACTCAACTCGGGACAATTTGTTCAATATCTTAAGATCAATTTCCCCCACATCAAATATCAGCAATTCAACAAGGTTCAGGGACTGCCTTTCGTGGTTACCGAGCTTTCAGATAAGTTTAATCAAATTTTAAAGGAGATATAAGCCATGGAAGAAAATTTCACAGTCGAACGCTCAAGAGTTCCTTTGACAAAAGCCGATTTTGTCAGCGACCAAATGGTAAAATGGTGTCCCGGTTGCGGTGCACACGCTATTCTGGCATCCGTTGCCAACGTATTTCCTAAGATAGGTTACAAAAAAGAAAACTTTTGCCTGGTCAGCGGCATCGGATGTTCATCCAGGTTTCCTTATTATGTCAACACTTACGGCTTCCACGGCATTCATGGTCGTGCCAACGCAATTGGTACCGGCGTCAAAGTGGCCAATCCCCACCTCAGCGTGTGGATAGCTACCGGCGATGGCGACTCAATGGCCATCGGCGGAAACCATTTTATACACATTATTCGCCGCAATGTCGATGTGAATATCATTTTGTTCAACAACCAGATCTATGGTCTCACCAAAGGACAATATTCACCCACATCGCCTATGGGCAGCGTTACCAAAACATCTCCGCAAGGAACCATCGAACACCCCTTCAACCCCGGCGAACTCGTGCTGGGTGCACAGGGTACCTTCTTTGCCCGCGCGGTCGATACCAACGTAAAAATGATGACCGACGTAATGTTCGAAGCCGCTCGTCACGATGGAACTTCCGTTATCGAAGTCCTCCAGAATTGTATCATTTTCAACGATGCAGTTTTCGAACCCATCACTGCAAAAGATCTCAGGGCCGATAACCAGATCTATCTGAAAAACGGCGAACCCATGGTCTTTGGTCAAAACAACGAAAAAGGTATCAAACTCGGACCTCACGGACTCGAAGTGGTTACCATAGGCGAAAACGGCGTTACGGAAGACGATCTGCTCGTTCACGATCAGTATTCGCAGGATCCCGGCATCCACCTCATGCTGGCCAAAATGCAGCCGCCTCACTATCCCGTAGCCATGGGTGTCATCCGCTCGGCCATGTTCCCCACCTACGACGATTTGGTGGAAGAACAAATCAAATACGCCAAGGCCAACTCCCCCATCAAAAACGTAGACGACCTGCTCAACAGCGGCGATACGTGGGAGATGTAAGAAGTCGGAAGACCGAAGTCAGAAGTTAGACTAGCGACATTAATAATTTCAGGGGTGCAAGTGTTTGCACCCCTTTTTCTTTGTCTTTATATCAGATAGTGATTTTCATCTTTTATTGATCAGCCGGGGTTCTTACAAGTGTTACAGTTGGGCCCGACAGGTGATATGAAATCTTATTTAGTGAAGATAGCTTTTCGAGAAATGAAGTTTTGATTTCGGTTAATGAAAATGATCTTTCGTAAGTTTATTTTGATATTTCGTACTTTGAAGGAATTTTTTCGATCAATTAATCTTTATGTTCGATAATTATAGTATTTATTTCGTTAATTGATGTTTTATGTTCGATAGTTGAAGTATTATAATCGAATAATGTAGTATTTCGACTGTAAATAGAAGATTGTTGTTCGTGTTTTTATAAGGATATTGTCATTTTATTATTTTTGTATTTTCTAATACCTTTTTATTGATCAAATTTTATAAGCGATGGGAGAAAAATACGAAGATTCGCATGTGGAAAATATTGACAGGTTCGGGAAAATAGTGAAGCTTTGTGAAGCATACGGGACGGATTATAATCCTTCGAACCCGGAACTGAGCATTGCCAATATGACATTGCGGAAAGAAGAGGCAGACCAACTGAATTCGGAATTGATTGAAGATGATGTGACGGTGATGATGGTTGTGAATGAGCGACAAGACCTGATTAAGGAACTGTTGAGGCGGATGAGAAGGGTGAAGAATGAAGTCTACAGCACGAGTGCATCGAAGGAATTTAAGAGAGATGTGAAAGCACTGGTGGATAAGTTTACGGGGGATAAGGTGAGGAAGCCGAAAAACAAAGAAGGGGAGGAGAAGAAGGAGTGGGTGAGCAACAGCCATTTGGGCGTGGCCTCGCGGATGGAAACTTTTCTTTCGCTGCGGGAGATGCTGAGAATTGAGCCCACTTATACGCCGAATGAGCCAATACTGACCATGGCAAGGCTGGATGAGGCGGCAGACAAGCTGGCGAACCTGACCATGAGCATAGATGAAGCAAGCGCAAATGCCTCGACGAAAAGAATTGCGAGGAACAGGGCGCTGTATCTTGAGGATGATGGATTGGTGGATGTTTCGTTGAAGTGTAAAAGTTATGTGAGGGGAGTGTATGGTGCGCGATCGGAGGAGGCGAAGGAGTTGTCGAAGATACAACTGAAGAGGTTTATGAAGGTTGGGAAGATTTGAGGTAGTTTTTCTACCATAAAGACGTACCTAAGGTACTTGGTTATATGGGACTTTTGCGACCTCTAGGACAGATGAGGCGCGAGACAGGATTTATAAATTTGGCAGGGTGATGGCTCGCGGCGTGAGGGATTGTAGTGGAAAGCCCACAGCGGCTGCGACTGTAAATTAAATTTGGGGGGTGTAGTTTGCTGCAGCCGCGAGGACTTGGAACGTAAAGCCCGGCCCGGAGGGACACGCCCAAATTATTAAGTCCCAAGATCCAAGATTCAAGAACCAAATTCCAATAAAAATGGGCAGAAAATTTTCTGCCCCTACGATTATATTATACCACCGATAATTTCAACATGTTGGTTTTTCCCAGTTCGGTGAGGGGGATGCTGGCTATGTTGACAACGAGATCGTTTTTCTTGAGCAGCTTTTCTTTGAGGAGGCGTTCTTTGATGTCCATGATGGTGTGGTCGGTGTTGATGAACTTGTCGTAGTAGAAGCCGCGTACGCCCCATACGAGGCTTAGGATGGAGAGCAGGGAGTGATTGTTGGTGAAGATGTAAATGCAGGCCCTGGGGCGCTGTGAGGCGATCTGGAAGGCCGAATAGCCGCTATGCGTCATGGCAATAATGGCTTTGGCACTCGACTGGCAAGCCAGCTGACAGGCGCTGGAAATGATGGAATCGGTGATGTAGCGGTCGTCCTTGGTGTCGAGGGGGGGATTGTTTTTGTGGTAGATGTCGGTGCGATGTTCCTCGATATAGGAAATGATGCGCTGCATGGCTTTGATGACCTCGACGGGATGCTCGCCCACGGAGGTTTCGCCGCTGAGCATGAGGGCATCGGCGCCATCGAGGACGGAATTGGCTACATCGTTGGTTTCGGCACGGGTGGGCGAAATGTTGGTGATCATGCTTTCCATCATTTGGGTGGCTATCACCACGGGCTTAGACTGGATGAGACATTTCTTTACGATCTCTTTTTGCATGAGGGGAACCTGCTCCAATGGAAGTTCAACGCCCAGATCGCCGCGGGCTACCATGATGCCATCGGAAGCCAGTATGATGGAATCGATATCGAGAATGGCTTCGGGTTTTTCGATCTTGGCCATGATGCAAAACTTGGAGCCGCGTTTGTGTTTTTTCACGTAGCGGCGCAGGTCCTGAATATCTTTGGCGCAGCGGACAAAGGAAAGGGCTATCCATTGTATC
>CAZNRQ010000014.1:18193-20887 GCA_964574845.1 uncultured Bacteroidales bacterium | reverse complement strand
ATTCTAAACTAAGCAGCTAAGGCGTAATTGTAATCTGTGCCATTTATGTGGCGTGAGAATTAGTATTAACGGGCCATATTCACAACGCCCGGCATGCTTACAAGTCCACTATCCCTGCTGTCAAAACCGGTCAGCCCCCTGAGTTTGCAAAGATACGAAAAATCTAGGAGGGGAGTTGAGAACCTTCGGTGAAAACAACATCTTTTGGCACCGTGAATTTATCGGGGTTTATCGTTGCATTCTCTTCAATTTGGGTAGCTTCCATCACCACTTTCATCACGCTCACCTCCGATTCGGTTTTGAGCGGAATTCCTTTCCAGATAAAAAAGGTTCCCTTCAGTTTGGCTTTGGCATATTCCAGAGAATATACATCGCAAGGACGGTCAAGTATTTTGGCGGTTCCTGTCTTTTTCAGTTTAAATTTATCGGCCATTTCTTTGGTGATGGCATTGAAATTAATGTTGTCGGGGTTATCCATATTGACCTTGGCTTTTTGTCCTTTTTTCGTTTGAGGACTGTAAGAGTAAACCCACTCTCTCTCATTGATAGAAAACTGTGTAATTTTTTTACCCATCAATTCCTGGGTAACCTCTGTGGTTTGTTTGTTGCCATAATCTTCTATATAAATAACGATTTGCTGGGTCAAACCCATTGCTGTTGACTTCATGTGGATGATGGCCGACTTGAGGCTGATTTTATGGTTGGCATTGTTTGCGCCTTCTTTGGCATACTTGATAACCGAATCGCTTTTGTCGACAGTAGTGCTGAGGATGGCTTTGTTGCCGCCACCGCAACTATATAATAACAGTGAAATGCAGAATAAAGCTAAAATTTGTTTTTTCATGATTTTAAGGTTAAATGATATTAAGGTTCTTGACATAAGGAATCATTTCGTCCATAAAGGCGAGAAAATCGGCATTCAGTTCATCATAATGTTCGTTAATCTGATGCGCTGCTTTAGCCAAATCCGGAGCAAAACGTGTTCTTCGCGCCAAGCCCTTGAAGAAGTGATTGAAACTGTTGGCATCGCTATAATACAAAAGCCAATTAGAAGTAAACATGTGGGGTAGCATACGTTTCATTCTTGGTGGCAGAATTTCGAATTTTGCCAATAGAGTAGCATAAACTTTCTCAGCAAATTTGGGCAAAGGTACCTTGCTATAGCGACCCCAATTGGCTGCCAGAAAATGGTCGTAAAACATATCGACAATAATGGTGGCATATAAACCAAAACCCGGATCAATGCGACTGACACTTCGACGAAAATGAGAATTGGAATCAGTGAATTCATCTATTAAATGATGCAATCGAATGCCTTCCCTTATACTTTCAGGAAACCGATCGTGTTTGCCTTTAACCGTATCGGCAATATAATTCCCAATCATTAAATCATCAAAACCAAACGACAGATAGGCATGAGCAAGATAATTCATTTCACTGAAATTGATATGCAAAATTAGCCCAAAAGAACTTGAAATACAACAAGCGGAACAATTATGTTCGAAAATTTGTAATTTTGACGACTGATATCGCATCTGACGAAAACAACAATTCATCTTTTAAGAAAATAAAGCCAATGAATCTCATCGAATTCAAACAAGCCATTTTGCAGGGCATACCTGATATACTTCCGCAATCGCAACCTTATGATAGCAGCATAAACCATGCTCCCAAACGAAAGGATATTTTATCTGTTGAAGAAAAAAAACTGGCATTACGAAATGCACTTCGTTATTTCGACCATAAACATCATAAGGTGTTGGCTCCTGAATTTCTGAAAGAGCTGAATGATTATGGCCGTATTTATATGTACAGGTTTCGTCCCACATACAAAATATCTGCTCGCAGCATAGAAGATTTCCCCCATCAGTCGAAACAGGCGGCTGCCATCATGCTTATGTTGAGCAATAATTTAGACAATTCCGTGGCCCAGCATCCTCATGAACTGATTACCTATGGTGGCAATGGTGCCGTGTTTCAAAACTGGGCTCAGTACCTGCTCACCATGAAATATCTTGCCACAATGAGCAACGAACAAACGTTGGTATTATACTCAGGCCACCCAATGGGTTTGTTCCCTTCGCATAAAGACGCTCCACGAGTGGTTGTTACCAATGGCATGGTTATACCCAACTATTCGAAACCCGATGATTGGGAAAAATTCAATGCTTTAGGTGTGTCGCAATATGGTCAGATGACCGCAGGTTCTTTTATGTACATAGGTCCTCAGGGAATTGTTCACGGAACCACCATTACGGTGTTGAATGCCGGACGAAAAATAGAAAAAACTGGAGAAGGCATAGGAGGGAAACTCTTTGTAAGCTCAGGTTTGGGAGGCATGTCGGGTGCTCAACCCAAAGCGGCTGTTATTGCCGGAGCCATAGGAGTGATAGCAGAAATAAATCCCAAAGCGGCACAAACCAGACATTCGCAGGGTTGGGTGGATGAAATCTATACCGACCTCGGCGAATTATTGGCACGCATAGATAAGGCACGCAAAGCAAAAGAAGCGGTTTCGCTGGCTTACCAGGGAAACATAGTGGATTTGTGGGAGAAGTTTGTGGAGAAAGACATTGAGGTTGAGTTGGGTTCTGACCAGACCTCTCTGCACAACCCATGGGCGGGAGGTTATTATCCGGCAGGTGTTTCTTTTGAAGATTCCAAGAAAATGATGGCTGAAAACCCTGTTCTGTT
>CAZNRQ010000014.1:12227-18183 GCA_964574845.1 uncultured Bacteroidales bacterium | reverse complement strand
AGGAATCGCTCAGACGGCAAGTCAGGGCCATCAATGCGCTCACATCAAAAGGGATGTACTTTTTCGATTACGGGAATGCTTTTCTGCTGGAAGCCGGTCGTGCAGGTGCTGAGGTGATGAAACCCAACGGAGATTTTATTTATCCTTCCTATGTTCAGGATATCATGGGCCCCATGTGTTTTGATTATGGTTTCGGTCCCTTCCGATGGGTTTGTACCTCTTCGAAACCCGAAGACCTTGACAAAACTGATATTATTGCCATGAAAGTTTTGGAAGAGATAGCCAAAACATCGCCTCCGGAAATCCAGCAACAAATGAAGGACAACATTCGATGGATAAGCGAAGCCAAGAAAAATAAATTGGTGGTGGGTTCGCAGGCAAGAATACTATATGCTGATGCTACCGGACGAATCAAAATTGCTGAAGCCTTTAATAATGCCATTGCCAAAGGCGAAATAACAGCACCCATTGTTCTGGGCCGTGACCATCATGATGTTTCGGGTACCGATTCTCCATATCGTGAGACTTCGAACATTTATGATGGTTCGAGGTTTACTGCTGATATGGCCATACAAAATGTGATTGGCGATTCGTTCCGGGGTGCTACCTGGGTTTCTATTCATAATGGCGGCGGTGTTGGCTGGGGCGAAGTAATTAATGGTGGTTTTGGAATGTTGCTTGATGGTAGCGAAGATGCTGATCGCAGATTAAAATCAATGTTGTTTTGGGATGTCAATAATGGTATATCGCGGAGAAGTTGGGCTCGAAATGATGGTGCTATATTCGCAATAAAGCGGGCTATGGAGAATGAGCCCATGCTCAAAGTAACAATTCCAAATTTGGCTGATGATTTCCTAATCAACTCCCTGATATAATACTGGAATAATAATTGCTGTTGGTCTATTGACACTAATTAAGATGAAAATGAAAAAATCAATCAATTTATTTGGGGGTTTGTTGTTGTTAGGCTTTTTGGCATTAAGTTCTTGTGAACAGATAAATACGGATCCGGATACTGATCCAAGGGCACAATACCTTGGTTCATGGACTTGTAATGAATCTGGTATCAATTATACCGTTACTGTAAGTCTTGATCCTTCAAATAGTTCTCAGATATTAATTAATAATTTTCATTATTTCGGCGCTAACGAAAAGGCCTATGCCATTGCTACCCAGAACAACCTAACTCTGCCTACTCAATCTATATTGAGCAACACCATTCATGGCTCGGGTGACTTGGTAAACAATAACAAGATTACCTTGAAATATTATGTGAATAATCAAACCGACATTGATACCATCAATGCAGTATATACCAAATAAATATGGTTATTTGCTTATGATGCGGCTTTGGGTTGTGCTCAATTCCACAACGACCTCTTTATAAATCTTTTCGAGGTCCTTAATGTGTTCCGAATAGAACTTAAAACTTTCCTTAAGCTGGTTGCGACTGATCTTGTGCTTTTTAAGAACAGAATTAAATCGATAATTAGAGAATTCATTGATATCTTCATGGCGCTGCTGGCCTTGCAAAATGGAAGCATCTGCTAAATGAAAATCGACAAGCACTAAAACCATCTCTTTCTGTGAAATTATATTATCAGGAATCTTGGCTTCTTTGTCGCCTGAACCACAAGCATAAACAAAAAATAATACAGATATTATAACAAGTTTTCTAATCATAACACAAAGATAGTGGTTTTATCAGGGATTTCTGAACTCCAATCTCATTCCCCTGATATTATCCAATACTTTGGTACCATTATAGGCCAACTGACCATTTACAAATGTATAAGCTACTTTGGATCGGAATATATAGCCCTCGAAAGGAGACCACTTGCATTTATAGAGTAATGATTCAGTGGTCACAGGCGATTTGTGGCCCATGTCAAGCAAAACGAGATCAGCAAAATAGCTTTTGCGAATAAAACCCCGTTTGAAAACATTAAAACAAATGGCTGGTTTGTGACACATCATATCTACCACCTTTTCAATGCTCATTTTATTGTCACAAACAAATTCCAACATAGCTAGAAGGGAATGCTGAACCAAAGGACCACCCGAAGGCGACTTGAAGTAGCTTTGTTGCTTTTCCTCTTTGGTATGAGGAGCGTGGTCTGTTGCAATTATATCTATGGTGCCATCCATCACAGCCTGAAACAATGCAGTGCGGTCTGCTTCGGTCTTTATAGCAGGGTTCCATTTGATAAAAGTACCTTTTTTCAGATAATCTGCATCATTAAACCAAAGATGATGCACGCATACTTCAGAAGTAATCCTTTTCTTATCTAATGGTATATCGCTTCTAAGGAGTTCTAGTTCTTTGGCTGTTGACAGATGGAGTATATGAAGACGGGTATTGTTCTTAACAGCTAAATCATATGCTTTTAGAGTTGAAGCATAGCATGCTTCTTCACTCCTTATTAGGGGGTGACATTCAATAGGAACGTTCTCCCCAAATTTTTCACGAAATTTCAGAACATTCCTTTGAATTATTGTCTCATCTTCCGAATGAACGGCAATGAGCCAGGGTGTAGCAAATATTTTTTGCAAAGATTCGGGGTTGTCTACCAGCATATTTCCGGTAGATGCACCCAGAAAAACCTTGATACCGGCATTTTTCTCGGGATCGAATTTCCTGATTTCTTCAATATTATTGTTGGTAGCCCCCAGATAGAAGGAATAGTTAGCCCTTGAGGTATTCGCGGCTAAAGCATACTTTTCTTCCAGCAATTCATTGGTTATGGTGCTAGGATTAGTATTGGGCATTTCCATGAAACTGGTCACTCCTCCAGCCACAGCTGCCCGGCTTTCCGACTCCATATTTCCTTTGTGGGTCAGGCCCGGTTCGCGAAAGTGCACCTGATCGTCAATAATGCCTGGAATCAGCATCAAACCAGTGGCATCTATACATTCAATATTATTTTCACTAAGAAAAGACTCGCTCAATTTCAGTTCGGTCTGTATATCCTTTATCAGCCCATCCTTGATTAAGACATTACCCTTGAAGGTTTGCCCTTCGTTTACAATAGTAGCGTTCTGTAGAAAATAGTTCGATTTCATAAGCTATGGAAGAATGCGAGGTGGATGACTGCCAGATATGGTTTTATGCAACCTTTTTATATTTTCTGAACCAGCTTCTAATCTTTAAAGATAAAACTCCCAGTATAGCTTCTTTGAAAATTCCTTTGCTCATTTTCGATTGACCTTCGGTGCGATCTGTAAAGATAATGGGAACTTCTACAATATTAAAACCATGTTTCCAGGCTGTAAATTTCATTTCGATCTGAAACGCATATCCGATGAAGCGAATCTTATCCAGTTCAATGGTTTCCAAGACTTTTTTGGTATAGCACTTGAATCCTGCTGTGGTGTCTCTTATTTTCATGCGGGTCACAAAACGTACATAAGCCGAAGCATAATAAGACATCAATACACGCCCCATAGGCCAGTTTACAACATTTACGCCATTGCAATATCTCGAACCAATGGCCATATCTGCTCCTTGTTCTTTACAGGCAACATATAATCTCAACAAATCATCAGGATTGTGCGAAAAATCGGCATCCATTTCGAAAACATATTCGTAGTTGTGGGCAATGGACCAGCGAAACCCATGTATGTAAGCAGTACCAAGGCCCAGTTTGCCTTTGCGTTCTTCAATGAACAACCTTCCGGGAAATTCCTTAATAAGGTTTTTTACAATTTCCCCCGTACCATCGGGAGAACTATCTTCAACTATGAGAATATCGAATTGCTTAGGCAATGAAATAACCTTGCGAATGATTTTCTCAATGTTTTCGCGTTCGTTGTAAGTAGGAATAATAATTATGCTGTCTGACACCCGAATATTTTTTTGCAAAAGAACGAACAAATATAGGATTTATTGTTAATTCCCAAAAAAAAATTAATAAAAAAAGCAGAATTGCTGAATTTCATTTAACTTTGTATGTTCAAAATTCAGAAAAAAATACATCAAAATATTAATATCAACTTTTAAAAACCTATTACTAAAATTAAAATTATGAAAAAAATCTTTACTTTTTTTACTGTTGCCTTTTTGTTGGGCACTTTCACTTCCTTCGGGCAAGTGATTATTTCCCAAATCTATGAGGGAACATCTTACAACAAAGTTATTGAAATCACCAATTTGGGTACATCACCTGTAAATTTGGCAAGTCCTCAGCTTACCATTAAAACTTTCAATAATAAAACTGATAACACTGCTGCTCCTACTTATACTTTCAACCTTTCAGGCACACTGGCTCCCGGTCAGTGCTATCTGATAAGACATGGTGCCACAACAACACCTGCCTATGTTTTGAGTTATACACCGGGCGATACCAATATGTGTGCAAATTTTAATGGAACAGGTGCCAGTGCAAATCCAACAGCATCTACTGATATTATTTGTTTATACAATGGAACCACTCTGGTAGATGTTTTTGCTTGGGGTACATTCCAATATCTCAATCAATCTTTCTACAGAAATGCTATTATCACAGGACCTAACGCTACCTGGACTCCGGGCGAATGGACTTCTGTTACCAATGCAGTAGTTGATGCAGCTCTTCCCAATACCATAGAGCGTCTTGGATATCATACTTCTGGTGGCATTACCACACCTACTATATTAATTGGTTCACCAGCCGATGGTGCAACAATTTATAATGCCAATGTTGACATTACTTTTAATCTATTCAATTTTGTAATGAATACCGACGGTCATATTGCCTATACACTTGATGGCGGTGCAGCTACTCAGTTTTCAGCAGCATCACCTTTAGGTCTTACAGGACTTTCGGCCGGAAGCCACAAAGTGGTTATGACTCTTGTTAACAGCAGCAATGTTCCTTTGGTACCCAAAGCTGCCGATAGCGTTACTTTTACAGTGAATTTGACCCCTCTGCCTTTAAAAACTATTTATCAAATTCAGTATTCCGCTACTTCTCCGTTTGATTCTCCTCTGAAGGATTCTATCGTTAATACTACGGGTGTTGTCACTGCTTCATACGCTTCAGGATACTATATCCAGACTGGCACATCGCCATGGAACGGTCTTTATGTTTACGACAATACTCACACTCCCGCTTTGGGCGACAGTATTATTGTTGGTGGTACAGTTGCTGAATACTATAACCTTACTGAATTGAAAACTATTGTTTCTTTTACAACAGTTGCTACAGGGAAACCATTACCTACACCCATTGATTTGACTACCACTACTGTTAAACAGGAACAATATGAAGGCATGCTGGTGAAGCTTACTAATGCCAAGTGTGTAGTTGTGAATGTTGCCGGTTGGTGGAAAGTGCTTCAAGGTGCTGATACCTGCGAAATCGGAAAACTTATGTATCCATTCCCAACTGCTGTTATCGGTACAAATTATAACATTACCGGTTGTGTTGATTATTCGTTCAGTATGTTTGTGGTTCAGCCTCGTAATGCTGCCGATGTGGAAGTGTATATTGGTGTTAACGAAAATCAATACGGCAATATCAGCATGTATCCTAATCCTGTTACTTCGCAATTGAATATTGTTAACATGGAAGGCGTTGATCAGATCAGAGTGGCCAATCTTTTGGGTGAAACCATAGGCAATTACACTGTATCAGGCGCTTCGGCTGCTATCAATGTAAACAATCTGCCCAACGGAATTTATTTCGTTTCGCTACTCAACGATAATTCAGTTTTGGTGACCCGCAAGTTTATCAAACAATAATACTTCTTAATATTGGGGTTAATATCCCCAAAGAAAAAGCCGCCTGATGAGGGCGGCTTTTTTTTTCCGGCTAGTATGCAATGAATTGCTGAAGCAGATGATGGCCCGCAAGTGACCTGCCCAATGAAAATACTAGTAAACAGGTTTTCTGACCTGTTAATAATTAGAAATGACAGGCGAAGAACTAAAACGGATCGACGGGAAACATTTTCCGGTTAACGCCTCAAAGCGACA
>CAZNRQ010000014.1:0-12127 GCA_964574845.1 uncultured Bacteroidales bacterium | reverse complement strand
AAGAACTAAAACGGATCGACGGGAAACATTTTCCGGTTAACGCCTCAAAGCGACATGTCGGTGCCTAAAGGCGACAAATAGTAGCTTTAAGGCGACAAGTAGTAGCCTTAAGGCAGGAAGTTAAACCATGAGGCGAAAAGGGATATCATAAGCATCCCTTCATAAAATCCATACCACAAACCCAGAAAAGGCAATTACCATCTATGAAATAATCATTTTACTGAAGCTGAAACCGCCATCTTCCCTCAAAATTTTTCCTAAACCTTAATTTATTTAGATTATACCAAAATCAACCGATTCGTCCATAAAAACAAAAAGACCACTCACGCAGTCTTTTTATTTCTTAAATCTTTTACATTATTTACCAATCACCAGCTTGCCATTGCTCACTTTGCCATCTTTTTCAGTAAGTCGATAAAAAAACATCCCATTGGGGCAAGTGCCCAAATCGATGGTGCTTTGCGTGATGGCTTTGATGGTTTTCGAAAATTTTAAAGCCCCCGTAATATCAAACAATTCGAATTGTGCCTCCTGAGGCTGGGTCGAAATCAGAGTAATCACTCCCTGCGCCGGATTGGGATAAAGGCTAAAACCTGAATTGTTTGCGGCCTCGCCTATACCACTGTTCACACCAAAACCAAACCAGGCTACCCATTCGGGATGATCGATAAAAGGGTTGCGGTTCAATTGCCAATAAAAAATATTATCGTTGCGGGCAATTTCGAAATTATCGGGCGGATCCTGCAGGCTCCATTGTTTCAGCAGGGCTTCGTCCTGACCATAGTTGGCCGAGGAAGAATCGATCACCTGCGGCAGATACCAATCGTGGCTGCTGATGCCATCGTAGCATAAAATCTGATAGAACATAGCCCGGGCAGCATCGCCTTTTTCGCTGTTGCGGGGTTCGAAAACGACATGACCGGCGGCATCCAGACCTTTCTTGCAATTGAGATATTGATAGGTAACCGAATCGACTATCCCCAAAGGATAATTCAACCGATACACATTCACCTTGTTCTGATCAACCGGCAAAAGATTATGGTAATCGGCATATTCAGGGGTAGAAGTATAATTGGCATCATTGTAAGTAGGCATCCAACTTTCGCAGAACACATGCTCGCGACTGAAAACCGTGAAAGCAAAAGGTTCGGAATACACATAATTTTCTCCCGAATAAGCGCAGGTGAGCGCTTTTTGCGAACGACCGCTGACTACCGTATCGCGGCTCTCGAATGGGTCGATCATATAGTTGTCGTAATCGCTATAATACAAGGTAGTGTGAGTATTGATAAGGTTGTGCAGGTCTTGCCACAAAGTAGGCGAATACGGATCGATGGCATCATAATAAGTCCCAATCATATTGGGCAGGGTGCTGGTATCAATGGCCGCCACGTGCGTGGTCAGATAATTTTCGTAACCCGGATAGCCGTTGTAGGAGAAGATCTTAATATAATAGTGGGTATTGGCAACCACGTTGGCCGGATAAAAATAGCCGGCATCGCCAATGTAAGCCACCTGGGCTCCGCCAATATAATCACCTTTCAGATAAGTATGCCCGTCGAGAGGCTCTTCGGTGATGGGCGAAGTTTTCTTAAGCATAAGATAATTTTCGGGAGCCACGGTGCTGTCTGCAAAATTCACCCTGAATTTGAAAGATTTCACATACGAAAAATTCACCTGGGCTGCCGGGTAAGCAGGCTCGGTGGCACAACAGCCCTTCACACCCCAAAGATTAAGCACATAAGGAGTTTTATCAATATCGTTGTTGGGAAGACTAAGCGTGGCGGTTTTGCTACCATCGGCACCCGTTGCATTGAAATGCAAAGTAAAGGTCGAAGAATCATGAGGGGGCACGTTCAATGGGACTCCGCTAACGTTAAACATAGCGGCATCTGCGCCGCTAAACGAGGCTGCCGTTACATGTAACACCGAATCGGTAGCCGTATTGATCACCTTACAAACTACTGAAGTTGCGTTTCCCACCACAGCCGTACCTGACGGAGGTACAAATTGTCCGTTAACCTTAATGGTGATGTTGGCTTCCGGTCCCGGAGGACGTTTGCTGATGCGGATATCGTCCACACAAACATTACCCGAAACTTTTGTGGTATAAACAAAACGAACATAACGTGAGCTGGCTGTCAGAATATCAACAAAAGGCGTGGCCGAGGCCAGGCTGGCATTAGGAATATTGGCAGAAGTGAAACTACGCACCACCGTCCATGTGCTTGCATCGGCCGATTGTTGTATATCGAATGTTCCTCCCGTAAAAGCCGCCCCGCGCAAATAATAGCGCAGTGTATCGGGCTCGTCGGCAAAATTGATGGTAAGATATATCCCGGTACCATCAAATTTTATGGCATTTGGTGGCGAATGCATATAGGCTGCGGAAGTATAAAATCCGGTAATGCTGGTGGTCCATCCGTTGGGCATAGTGCCGGGCGAACAGTCCCATGAGGTAGGCAAAGCCGTTTGGCTCATAAGAGGTGCAGCAAACATAAAGGCGACCAGTGCCGACAGGAGTTTCTTTTTAAAAAGGTTCATTTCGAATGAAGTTGGAAATTGATGAATAAAATTGATTTCTGAATAAAGTTACAGAAAATACGCTGGTTATGGAGTAAAAAAAAGAAGTTATCCTGCAAAAGATAACTTCCTTTTTTTATCGATTAAATGATATTAAATGTGTGTTCCTTTCACCAGAACATTTTTAATTTCCCAATTAGCAGATTCGGACGCTGTGCTGAGATATTTGAAAGCAAAATGCACATTCGATATTCCGTTATACGAAGCCGGTAGAACCACATTTCCTGAATTAACAAATGTCCAGTTAGTACCAGCAGGATATACTGGAATCGTTACTTGTTCCCAGGTAGCTAAAGTAGGATCGCCGGAAGTATAATTTTTTGAAGCCCATAATGTGTGATAGATTGGCATATTTGAAACGACACCTTTATTAATGGTATGATTAAATGAAAGATTTACCCCATTGAAATTGGTAAGATCCATAGCAGGAGAAATAAGCCAGTCTTCGTTGGCATTATTAACACCACCGCTAAATCCCGACATGGTCATACCATAAGTAGCACTAAATGTCCAGGTTTGCGCACCCGATACACTATAGGAAGTAAATGTTCCCTGACTGGCTGTAAATGGTTCGTTAAGTATCAGCGCTGCTGAATAATCAAAACCAACCACATCATAAAGATCGCGGATGTATAATTGCAAAGTTCCGCCAAAAGTACCTAAGATTCCATAAATTGTTCCGGTTCCATCAGGTATCAATGTAGCAGCAAAGGTTGCATAATTGCTGTTACGCATAACCAGGGTATTTGCACCATCCGAAATATTACGATTGCTGCTTGCACTAGGATCTGAAAAAGGAATACCTACATCCATAAAGTGAACATTTTCGAGTTTTACTAACGTTCCCAAATCGTTAGGGCCTAATGTGGATATAGTAACCAACTTAGCAGCAGGAACTGCACCGGGTAATGAATCGAGTAAAAGGTATTGGTTGATCAACGGAGCAGGAATTCTACCGATAGCACCGTTATATACGCTACCAATTTGAGTCATGCCGCCATAATCGCCCATAAAAAGACCTTTGCATTTTACATAAATTCTTTGGCCCAGATGATAAGTATTATAAAGACTGGTAGCATCGAGTGATATTAACAAACCGCCTGATGTATCCTGAATGTAAAGACTTTTATAGATATTACCTGATGCATCACTCGACACAACGATACCGGTAACATAAACATCGTCATTGATACTGTCAAGTGCTCCCAGAGCTGTATGACGTGCATTAAGTGATTTGATGCTGATAATGCTTGCACCATCAGGCAGTACAAATTTTGGAACTTGGATAGGAGGAACATCAAAATTCTTTGCACATCCTGCCATGAATATTGCAGGAGCAATTAGTAGAAGTAACCAAATTTTTCTCATTACGCTGATTGCTTTCATATTATTTATTTTTTTAGTTTTTATCTTATTAAATTAAAATCTTATTGAGGCCATTAAAAAATAGGTACGGCCAAAACCATAGTAATACTTTGGAGGGAACCCGTTGGGTCCATAACTAGCAACATCCGAACGGGCTTGTTCATATCCCGATGTGATCATTTTGGTATTGTTCAAAACATTGCTGCAGCTAAGATTGATACCTAAATACAGGTTTTTGATCTTAAAAGTTTTGCTGACTGAAGCATCCAAAGTAAACTGAGGTTTGCTATTAGCCAGAGTTTGCTCAGTAACCTGAGCCAACCTTGCATCACCGGGGTATATATGCGCTTCTTCTAGCAGTTCAAGGGTTCTTTTATTAGGAGCAAAATCAATCCAGTTGTATGCAAAAACGTTTGCATTTAAATTAGCATACCAGTATTTCATAGGACCAAATTTCAAACCGATCGAACCAGCTGTTTGTGGCGAACCACTTACGAAAAAGTTCTTACAATATATCGTTTGTACAGAATCTGGGATCAGGCCACTTTCAGAAGTCATATAAGAGCTTGGTCTGTTTTTGTAACGATAATTTCCGATGGATCCGCCGGCCTCTATCGCCAAAACTGGAAGCACTTTAACTTCAACGCCCAGTTCAATTCCCTGATGCACTTTATTAATTCCTGTAATAAAATAGTTCAAAAATGTTTCACCAACGTTTCCCGGTCGGTCGCCAAA
This sequence comes from uncultured Bacteroidales bacterium, assembly GCA_964574845.1. Classification (GTDB taxonomy): domain Bacteria; phylum Bacteroidota; class Bacteroidia; order Bacteroidales; family CAIWKO01; genus CAIWKO01. The sequence continues at coordinate 7,444 of CAZNRQ010000014.1, read as the reverse complement.
ATAATAGATAACTTTTGTATCGTTTTGGAAATTGGTATTGAATGCCGTGATTCGTGCATTGAATTTGGGATATCGGATAATATAACTAAGATCACCACTAAAGATCTTACGAACCTGATTATTACTAATAGGCAAAACGCTGTTTCTAACACGCGGAGCTAAATATACATCGCTGAAAGAGGGCGCCATGGTGGAATAATCTAAATTCAATACAACATAGTTTCGCCCGTTAATCTTATATGTAGCACCTGCTTTGATGGCATAATCAAAGAAACTGTGTTTAGCAGAGGCCCCATAAGATTCTTCAGGATAACGTCCGTTTTTCATATTTCCCACTCTCCAGAACTGGGAACCAGTAAGCTTCAGGCCTACATAAAAATCGAAATGGTTGTAAGTGAATTCGCCTAAACCCCACAGATTACCAGTGTTTATGTGAATATCATAATCATAACCGAACTTATCACCTTTTTTAATGATACGATTTGGATTGTTCATATCATTTTGAGCTTTGGTGGAATCACCGGGAAAATCGCGCAAAGAATATTGATCCACATCGAGCCAGTAACCTTCTTGTCCATTTCCATCCAGCATATCATTCATCAGCTTATAATTCTCGCTTTTGTAAATATTGATATTCAATCCACCCGAGAAGAAAATATTTTTGTTTATTTCGTAATTCAAATGCGAAGCAAGTCCAAGTTGTGAATGTTTCAGTACACGTTCTTCAACCACGTAACGCGATTGTTCACCGTTCAGAGTACTAAGATAATTTGCCTGATATAATTGATCCCAATTGATTTGGCTGGTATTTGCATCATTTTGCCAAAGCGAAGTTATGGCAGCAATATTTTCAGGATTTCCCGAAACTCCAACATCATAACCCATTAAATCCTGCCAACTAGGTAAGTACCTATAATAATCAGGCCGTGGATCTGCTGAATTATACCAGTTAAGTGCGGTAGTTCCGGTGCGTCCAAAACTATATCCTAAAGTAGTAGTAAGTTTAATTTTATCACTGATATCAAAGAAATGTGAGAGTAATAGAACCGGTTCGTGTGAGTTACGAACTTTTGCATTTCTTACTTCACCATTTTGATAGCCCCAGTTGGGATTATAATAATTGTCGCCTTTTAAATCATATATTTCCTGCACAGCAGCAGCCTGCATACCTCTTTTGGCAGGAGATCCAAATCCTGTAAAAGAAATAGAGTGTTTTGCATTTATCTTTTTTTCTACTGAAAGAAAATACGCATAAGCATCATAAAATGTCCCCTGAACATAGCCGTGGTTACCCTGACGGGTAGATGCAGAGGCAGTAACAGCCCAACCATTTTTCATAGCACCGGTTGAGTATGTTACCATTACCCTGTGTTGGTAAGATTTGTTGGAAAAAGCATAGGATGCTTTCAATTGTTTGCGCTGATGTGAAGCCCTGACATCAATATCGGAAGTTCCTGAAATGGTACCAAAAGAAAATCTTGTTGGATTCAGTCCGTAGGCACTTTCTTTAAAACGGGTAGCATCATTTAAACCGCCCCAATCAGAAAAATTGGGTCTGCCAGTTTCAGGATCATTCATAGCTAATCCGTTGACCAACACTTCTGAATATTCGTTATCATAGCCTCTGGGTCTGAAATAACCTGAACTTAAAGTGTAATTTGCGAGTGAAATAAATGCATCGTTAGAAGAATGAAGTAAGCCAGATACAAACTGATCTTTTATCTCATCCTCTGATTCAAGCGTCGCAACCGTTGATTCCGTCTGATTATCGCCCACATTACCAGTTGAGGTGGCTTTCACTTGCACATATCCGAGTTTTATGGAAGGGGAATTAACGTCAATAGTAACAACCTTTGTTTCGTAACCATCCAGGGCGAAATTGATGTCAATCTTACCATATCCGATACCATCTGCTATAAATTTCCCTGAGGCATCCGTCTGGAAAGTCTTATTCCCGACATTGACTGCTACCCCGGATACCGGGCTACCGGTTACATCCGTAACCACCCCTTCCAGTGAAGCAGTTTGTGCTTTTAACCAGGTACTGGTGAAAAAAATAAGCACAATTAATAATAACGTTTTCTTCATTTTCAGTCTCTTTAGTTTTTAGTTTTGTAGTAAATATTAATTGGTAAATAAAAATCTAAAATCCAATATTTTATGCCATAATGAAATCAATATATTACAGGCACGGCCGACAAAATTACACAATTAACAGTAACCATAGCTAAAACCATTAAATTTTAATTTTTCTGATTGAATTTGAACAAAGAAAGCTACTTTTGCTAATCATTTAAAGAATCAAAAAACATACTCATGATAAAAAGAACCCTATTTCTTGTATTTTTGTTACTGCTTTGTACAAGAATATTTTCTCAGGAAAAAAAATTAGACGTTGCTATAATAGCATTTTATAATGTTGAAAATCTTTATGATACTATCGATGATCCCTTAGTTGACGACAGTGAATTTTTACCAAACGGAATTCAGAACTGGAATTCCGCAAAATTTAATGTAAAAATTGAACGTATTTCAGAAGTAATTTCTAAGATAGGTCAGGATGTAGTACCGGGTGGGCCAGCAATTATTGGATTATCTGAAATTGAGAACAGAGGAGTTTTGGAAGCTTTGGTAAATTCTGATAATTTAAAATCAAAAAATTATGGCATAGTACATTATAATTCTCCTGATAGAAGAGGTGTAGATGTTGGATTTTTATACAAAAAAAATCGTTTTGTAGTGGAAGGAAGTCAACCCATGCCGTTGAGAACTTCTGATACATCTTTCAGAACCCGTGATCAACTTCTGGTCTGGGGAAAACTTGATGGTGAGCAAATTTACTTTTTAGTAAACCACTGGCCTTCACGCAGAGGTGGCGAACAAAGAAGTGCACCAAAAAGGAGAGCAGCCGCGGAACTCTCACGTCATATAACCGATTCGCTCATGAAAATTAATCCAAATGTAAAATTGGTTATTATGGGCGACTTAAATGATTGCCCGAATAATGCTAGTATCACAAAATATCTAAAAGCTAAAGGAAAAACCGAAGATGTTATAGTAGGAGATCTTTACAATCCCATGCTGAAATTGTATCGCGACGGAATAGGTTCTTATGCATACCGCGATTCCTGGGATCTGTATGATCAAATTATAGTTTCATACGGCTTGACAGGTGAGGATAAAAGCACTTTTAAGTTAATTAAAGCAAAAATATTTAATGAAACTTTTCTGAGGCAAAAAACGGGTACGTTTACAGGTTATCCTTGGCGTACAGCTGCAGGAGGTCAATATTTGGGCGGCTATAGCGACCATTTTCCTGTATATGGAATTCTTGGCAAAGAGATTAAATAGATTATACGGGACTACGATATTGTGATCTAATTTTTGAAAAAAATTAAGTATCAGAATACCACTAAATTCGAATACAATGAAAAAGATAATACTTTCATTTATTATCATAATGGTGGGCATTGTGTCGCATGCTCAAATTAAAATCTCAGCAAATACCAGATTATTCTTAAGTGATTTGAATAATCATTACAGAAGTCACAAAAGCTACATCAGTAAGGATCTATGTGCTAAGTATCCAATAAACAAATTCTATGAAGGCTTTTACGTTTCTTGTCTTGCACTGGTAAACAATCATTTTAAGTTTTCAAATCTACAGAATAATAGAATCCTTATGGGATCTCAAACTGGGAATATTGTTACATTGCGCATACCAATTGAAGAAATCAACAAAATAAATTCGCTTTCTGGCATTGATTATATTGAAATCGCAGGAAAAACAAAACCTACGCTCGATAGGGCTGTAAAAGATACACGTGTTGATAGTGTCTGGCAAGGTATTGGCTTGCCTCAAGCTTTTACCGGCAAAAATGTTCTTATAGGTATAACTGATTGGGGATTTGATTATACCAATCCTATGTTTTACGACACAACCTTATCTCACACAAGAATTGTTAAAGCATGGGATCAATTTAGAAATTCCGGGCCTCCTCCCAGTGGGTTTACATATGGAACTGAGATCAACAGTGAAACTGATCTTCTGGCGGCTCAATGTGACACCTTTAATATTTATCAATGGGCAACTCATGGTTCCCATGTAGCAGGAATATGCGGTGGAAGCGGGGCAGGAACTATATACAGAGGAGTAGCTTTTGAAGCTCAGTATTTATTGGCCACTTTTTTGGTAGATGAAGCTGCAGTGATTGATGCTTATAACTGGATGCATGACTATGCCCAAAGTGTTGGAAAAAGATTAGTGATCAATCAAAGTTGGGGGTTATATTGGGCCGGAAATCTGGATGGAACTTCATTAATAAGTCAGGCCATCGACAACCTTTCGTCACAAGGGGTGGTATTTGTCGCGAGTGCCGGAAATAATGGGGATGTAAACTTTCACTTGAAACATAAATTTACCGGAACTTCTGATACATTGAAGACAGTAGTTGAGTTTGATAATTACTCCTATTATCCGACCATGTGGGGACAATCAGTTAGTATGTGGGGCGAATCTGGGAATAGTTTTGATATTTTCTTAAAAATTCTTAATTCTACAAATACAGTTTTGGCAGAATCTCCAATTTATTCTACTAATGATACCAATACCTACTCGGAAGGTCAAATAATAGTAGGCACAGACACAATATCCTATAACATTGGCTCTGATTCAGCAAATGTGTTAAATAACAGACCTCACATGCGTATTAGGATAAGAAATCTGAATACAACTTCATACAAAATAGCTTTATTTGCAACTGGCACACCAGCATTAGTGAATTGCTGGAATGTTATAGAACTTACTAATGATGTGGGTAATTGGGGATCACCTTTCAGTGCCCCTATTATCGGCTGGAATAATGGTGATTATAATTGTGGTATTGGGGAACCTGCATGTACTGAAAGTGTAATAAGTATTGCTGCTCATACTTCAGAAATACAATTACCCAATGGAAGTTTAACTGGTGGTGGAATAGCCTATTTTTCAAGCTATGGACCTACTTATGATGGGAGATTAAAACCTGACATTTCAGCTCCTGGTGTAAATGTTTGTTCTTCTGTTTCATCATTTACAAACCAAAGTCTTTCAGGAATGGTCACAAGTATTGATTTTAATGGTCGAAATTATAAGTTTTATAGATTTTCTGGCACTTCAATGTCTTCACCAATGGTCACAGGCATTGTTGCTTTGATGCTTGAAGCGAATCCTTCGCTCACTCCTGCCCAGATTAAAGATATTATCAAAATCACAGCCCGTGAAGATCTGAAAACAGGTGATATTCCTGATACCGGAAGCTATCGCTGGGGATGGGGGAAAATTAATGCATGGCGTGCGGTAAAAATGGCATATACCGGAATTCAGGAGATGGCGGGAACCTTTAGTATTGTTATGTATCCCAACCCTGCCGCCGATATAATCTATATTATGGCAGATAAAAATGATACTCCTTTGACTGTATCTATTTATAATGTTTTGGGCGAGAAACTAACCGATGAAAAAATTATTATAAATAACCAAATTGATATACACGAACTTGCAAGTGGACTTTATTTTGTCGAGATTGCTCAGGGACAATCAAAAAGTATTCAAAAACTTATTAAAGAGTAAACTACATCACCAATTGCAACATACCATTAAGTGATTTACCCTCCCCAATACTGGTCTGATAAGAAATAGTATAATAATAATATCCGGCTGGCATTAAATTCCCGTTATATTTTCCATTCCAATAATTGGTTCTGTCGGTGGTTGAAAATAATTTTATATTTTCAGCATTATAGATATTAAGCAAAAAATTCTCATCTTTAATATTAAAAAAGGAGGGATGCCAATAATCATTTATACCATCGCCATTTGGAGTAAATGAATTAGGAATATAACAGTCACTTCCCTGATAATAAACAATTACCTGATAGGTGTTTGCAGGGGGTAAATGAGTGAAGACCTTAACAGTATAAATGCCCTCTTTGTCAACATTTATAGTAGGGGTATCATAACCTCCAGGGGTCCACAAATATCCAGTAGCATCAGCTGATGTGGCATCTAGGGTCAGGATGGTATTTTCAAGGAGTCCGTATTCAATAAACTGCGTATTAACCGGGATAGTATCATAAACAGTATCAATTTTAGGAACATCCTGCTTTTTACAGGACATTACAGAAATAACTAACAAAGGCAAAATAGGATATACTAGTCTTTTCATAATTCATTAGCGATAATTGCCAAATTGAAATCGCATGCTCAAACCAGCATAATCAACAACACCAAAATTCCTAATTATATCTTTGTTCATAGGCATACCACTATGGATATTGATAATGACATTGTTTTTCAAATTAAAGCCTAAGACTAAGCCTGCATTTCTAAGATTCTGAAATTCCACTCCAAATAACAACCATCGTTTGTAGGTAAAAAGCATACTTGGACTGAAATTCAATAATTTTCCATTATATTTCAATTCAAAGGCAGGAAGTGTATTTAATTTTTTGCTGATATTAAAACCATATCCTCCAGAAAGCATATACTCTCGCGGAATTCTTGATTGAGAAATGACTCCTACGTCAGGGCTTGTTAAATGTATTGCTGAAAGACCAACAAACAATGTTTTCCAGTTATACCAAACTCCTAATCCCAAATCAAAATTGTTTTTGGCGGTTTTGCCCGGAAACACTTCATTAGTATTATATACAAATCCATCTCTGGAATCAATCATATCCGAAAAACTAAGGTTGTCTTTATTAATATTAGATGCCAAATATGACGCCGACAAGCCAAGTCTCAGATTGTGTTCTTTTGCTAGGGCAATTCGATAAGCAAAAGTAAGATCAAGTACCAAAGAGCCTTCTGCTGCACCCAAATACCTCTTGTAATTAACACCGATTCCGCAATTCTTACGTTTTCCGAAATTAAAATCATATGCAATACTGTATTCGAATGGAACATTAAAATCATTGGAAGGTTTATATAATGGTTTGTGAACCAATGTTGACAAACTAATAGTATGCCTTTGATTAAATCCAGCATAAGCAGGATTAATAACGAAATTGTTAACCATACTCACTTTACAATCGGGCAAAGATTCAAAATGTTTACCGTAATTTTCTTTTCTGTCAGCAAGTTTTTGATGTTTCTTATCCTGCTTTTCTTTCTTTGCTAGATAATCGTCGACAACAGAAGTATATGCCGACTCGTCGGATGTATGAATTTCAGAGGAGAGTTTTTTATCCCTACTATCACTTTGATTGTCATTTACTTTAGTCTCCGTGATTTTAAATTGAGCTATATTTTCAGTAACGACTTGATTATTTAGGTTTTCTATTTGGGGTTTAATTAAGGGTTCAAGAACATCTTTATCTGCTAATGCAATATTATCAGAATTATTGGTAAGAGGTTTTTCAATAATACTAACACTATTAGCTGAAGAATTGGTTTCTTTGAAAG
>CAZNRQ010000013.1:0-21159 GCA_964574845.1 uncultured Bacteroidales bacterium | reverse complement strand
GGTGCTGAGCATCATCCCCGGGAAATAAGCGAGCATGGTCACCAGCGGAATGATGAAGACGCTTACCAGCAAGAGCAGCGAATTGCCCACCGACCAGAGTTTCCGCCGCGACTGGGTTCCGTTGGTTCCGGCTTTGGCTGCCGGCGAACCGGCCCAGTTCTCGTTCTTCGGGATCACGCATCCTTCGGGCAGCAGAGTCAGGTCGTCCAGCGAAGAATTGGCTTCCATTTTGGTGTTGTGGGCGATACAGCAGCGGGTGCCGATAAATGAATCGTCTCCTATCTCTATGGTGCCAACGTGCATATAGCCATCGGCAATATGGTATCCCCTGAGGTGAGTATCGGTGCATATGCTCACGTTGTTGCCAATCTTCAGCAGGTCGAAAGCCGAAATGGCGGAGGTGTTGATATAGCAATCCCTGCCAATTTTTGCTCCCAGCAGCCTCAGGAAATTGGTCATGATGGAGGTTCCCGTGAAATAAATGATGGGACTGATGTTGATCACTTTATCTACTAGCCAGAAACGGAAGTAGTAGGTGCCCCACAACTTATATTTTCCGGGTTTGATGCGTCCGAGAACCACCCATTTGAAGCCCACCGCGAAAAGCGTAAGAGTGGGGAAGAGGGCGAAATACATGACAAGCATCATAGTCAGAGAATCGATCACGCTGTTATCGGCCTGATAGTAATAAGAGTAAACGAAAAAAGGCCCCAACCATTCCATACCAAACAGCAGGATGAGGAACAACATCGACACTCCCTGGGCACAGGCACAGGCGAAATATCTCAATCGGGTCGGGACATAATGTTCCCTTTCTTTCTTCGGTTCTTTTTCCTTTTTTGGTTGCTTTCTTTCCAGTTCGCGGGCCAGATCGGCCAAAACAGGAAATTTGTACACATCTACCACAGACATGTTGGCGAATACCGGCAATTCACGCATTTCTGAAACTATGATGGCTGCCAGAAGCGAATGTCCTCCCAGGTCGTTAAAAAAATTGTCGGTCATGGAGATGTCTTCGCGGTTGAAATTCTTAGCCATGATACTCACCATTTTCTTTTCCATATCCGTCGCGGGCGTAACTATATCGCGGTGTTCGGTGGCCAGCAGGGGTGTGGCGGGAGGGGGAAGACGTTTGCGGTCGATCTTCTGGCTCGAAGTCATGGGCAGGGCCTTCACCTCGTCCAGTGTTGAGGGGATCATATAATAGGGCAGCTTTGCGCGAAGCAAAGCAGCAATGGCATCGCGGTCGATGGTTTCGTTTTTCCTTACCACCACGTAAGCGGCCAGTTGCTGTGTTTCGGCGTCGAGGGCAACGGCCGTGGCCTGAACCCCCCTGGTTTCCATGATAAGCCATTCGATCTCCGACAACTCAACGCGGAAGCCACGCACTTTCACCTGTTCGTCGGCCCGGCCCATGAAGATGATCTCCCCGCTAGGGGCAAAGCGTGCCAGGTCGCCGGTATGATAGTAGCGCTCGCTGACGCCCTTGAAACGATTTGTCTCAATGAATTTCTGCGCGCTGAGGTCGTCTCGGTTCAAATAGCCCCGGGCTATGCTCTGTCCGCCTATCAGTATTTCTCCTGTTTCGCCTTCGCCCACAGGGTTCAGTTGCTCATCAACGATCAGGACATCGTATCCCGGCAATGGCCTGCCTATGGTAACATCTTCATCGGGTTTCAGCAGCGAATAAGTAGCAATTACAGCGGCTTCGGTTGGTCCGTAAGTATTGAAAACCATGCGGCCCGGTTTGCACCATCGGTTTGCAATGTCGCGAGAACAGACCTCGCCTCCGAAGATCAGTATCTTCAGCGCCGGAATGTCTTCTTTCACCATCGAAAGCAGGGTGGGGGTGCATGAGAGAAAAGTGATGCCGAGTTTATTGAGGATGGAAGAAAACTGGTCGCCCGATCGCATGATCTCAAAAGTCCCGATCACAAGGGTGGCTCCCACGGAAAAAGGCACCCATATCTCTTCAACCGAAGCGTCGAAGGAGACGGAGAAGCCCTGCAGGGCGCGGCTGCCCTGATCCAGCGGATAGATATGCTGAGCCCCGTGAATATAATTCACTACATTACGGTGTTCGAGCAGAACGCCTTTGGGTTTGCCGGTTGTTCCGGAGGTATAGATGATATAACAGAGGTCGTTTTCGGAACGCCGGAATCCTGAAGGTTTGGTTTCGGGATAGTCGTTCAGTTCGCCCAGCTGAGTGTCGATATTGAAAATGGGGTGAGGACCCAGTTGCTCTCCAATGCGTTCGAGTATCTGATCGGAAGTAATGATGAGTTTGGCACCTGAATCCTCCATGATGAAGTTCACACGCTCGGCAGGAATCTCCGGATCGAGCGGAATATAGGCCCCGCCTGCTTTCAAAACGCCCAGCATCATTATAGGGACTTCCGCATAACGGGGCAGTAGAATTACCACTTTTTCTTCGGGCCCAACTCCTTTGCTGCGCAAGAGATGAGCCAGACGGTTGGCAGTTTGTTCGGTTTCAGCGTAAGTATAAAGGGTTTCGCCCTGCTCAATGGCAATGGTATAGGGAAACTTTGCTGCCGAATTTTCGAAAAAACCATCTAAAAACATACTTTATTTTATGATCCGGTTAAAAAAGATTTTGGCCGTAAAAATAACAATAATATCATGAATAGGCGTTTGTAAAGTTTAACTGAGTGCTCTTTCACCATTATTATAATTATCTTTGCACCATGCCAAATAACACATCACCGCACATATTAAATACTTCGGCAACTCTTTTGGGGTTTTGTTTATTTGTAATGACTTCCTTACATGTTGCCAATATTATTACTACACAACTTGTAGACGAATTTACTTCTGTAGTCGCAGTATTATTAACATTTTCATGTATTTTTTCCTTTGTCTCAATTCGCACCAAAAATACCAATAAGGAAAAAAAACTTGAAGCAATAGCAGACTATTTTTTTGTGGCAGCATTGTTGGGAATTTTGATTATTATCCTTTTAATAACCTTCCACTTTTTTAACTAATAGAACTATTAATGTGTCTTGTTCAAACGACAAAACTTGATTTAAGGCAACAGTAATATAATTCTGATGGATGCTCTAAAATCAAATGGTGTCAGCATTTACATAAAATGATTCAAAGGAAATAATCTTAAAGTCCTTTAAGTTTGGCGATAAAACCGTCATCAGCATCTATTGATTTAAGGGTCGTACTGCCTACATTTATAGCCTTGCTAAAAAATCCGGTTAAATAAATATTTGCTGAATTATCCAACCCTATGCCATAAGCCCGGTCAAAACCAATACCGCTCAACTGGGTACCGCCCAGCATTTCTCCGGCCTTGTCATATTTTATTACAAAAATATCCCAGTCACCCAGGTTCTTTATATTATTCTGACCGAAGGTAAAATCAGCGTTGAACTCACCGCAAACATAGATATCCCCGGCAGCATTCAATATCAAACTATGTCCACGCTCATTGCCTTTGCCTCCGGTTTGTTTGGCCCAAATTTCATTACCATCAGAGGTAATCTTTAACAGAAATATGTCTTCTGAGCCTACGTTTTTCAATTCGATCTGCCCGAAATTTGCCAGACCTGAGAAGTAACCGGTCATATAAATATTGCCGGAATTATCAGCAGCCAGCGCGGAAGCATGATCATCTCCCGTGGCACTCCCTTCGCGTTTCAACCATTGAATTTCGCCGTTGCTATTATATTTTGCCAGAAAAATATCTTTTTTGCCGGCACTGATAACAATGCTTTTTCCGAATTTAGCCAGTCCTTCAAAATCTCCGGCAACATAACAGTTGCCTGATTTATCGGTAATAATTGATGTGGATTCATCAGCGAGATTGCCGCCCCCGGTTGCCGACCAGACAATTTGTCCCTGACTGTCATATTTTATGACAAAAATGTCCTTATCTCCTTTGGAAATATAAGCTGTATTGCCAACAGTCATTGTTCCTCTGAAGATCCCTGTGATAAATACATTGCCTGACCCATCTGTTGCAACGGCTGTTCCATAATCTTCCTGAATTCCGCCTCCCTGTTTCACCCAATCCAAATCTCCGCTGGGAAGGTATTTGGCAATAAAAAAGTCTCTGTCGCCGGAACTTGTCAGCGTTTTCCCGGAGAAACCGGCAGTGCCGGAAAAATATCCCGTCATAAAAATGTTTCCCTGCCCATCTAAAGCGATTCCGTAAGCTTCATCAGAATCTGTTCCCCCGGCTTGTTTTGCCCATATCAGATTTCCGGCGTCATCGTATTTCAATAGGTAAATATCAAACGACCCTTTGCTAATCAATCTTGTTTTCCCAACAATTAGTGTATCTGAAAAGCTTCCTGCCACATAGTTGTTGCCGTTTTTGTCGGTATAAAGAGAGTAAGGATAATTTTTATTGGTACCCCTGATGTTTGAGGCCCATACCCATGTTTTTGAATCCTGGGCAGTAGAAATTGCCGGAAAAGTAGTTGCCAGTAACAACATAATTGTACTGAATTTTACGATTGAAGTTTTCATAACGAATAAAATTTAGTGTTAATAAAAAGAACCTGATAAACGAAAAGCTTTTCTAAATTCACAAATGATTTGGATTTGCTTTCTGCAAAAAGAATGCCAATGGAATACTCATACGATTGATATAAAGCTGCCGTTTTTAAGTAAATTTGCAGGTTGAAAATAATTTCACAGATAAATCAAACGTGTGACAAATGAAAAGGCAATTATTATTCGCTTTTTTAGCTCTTTTTTCGGTGCTTTCCTCAACTGCTTAGAGGGCCTTACCGCATGATGTTTTGGGTGGAGGTAAAAACAGTGAGGTTTACGAACAGAAATATTACATCATCAGATCGGCGGCCGAATGGAAAAGCATAAAAGAAACTCCGGTCTTAAATGATCCTGAAATTCAAAAGACTTTAAAAACATTTGACTTTAAAAAAAAGGCTCTTTTGCTTTATTTTGCCGGTGATGCGTGCAACGGCATGGAGTTGTCCGGGTTGAAAAGAGAATTGTTTAGGATCACAATTCGCATCAGCCGCTTATCCTATAAAGGCAATTGCCGTGATGCCAAATTGCTGGTAACTCCCTGGATGCTCATATCCTTCGATGCCTCTCCCGATGTCAGCATCAGTTTGACAGAGGATGTGAAGGTGGTTCATTGTGACTGATATTTTATGGCTAAAAGCCTTGCAAATAGTATTCTGACAAGGCCGGCATGCTGTTTTTTTTCAATTTTTTTTGCCGCATTAAAAAAAATAGTATTTTTGCAGTCCTTTTTACAGGAGGCGACGTAGCTCAGTTGGTAGAGCAGAGGACTGAAAATCCTTGTGTCACTGGTTCAATTCCAGTCGTTGCCACAGAAAGCACATCTAGTAAGATGTGCTTTTTTTTGTTCACCAGCAAAGATTCGTCCCCAAAAATTCAGTTTATCTCGTTAAATTTGGTCTTGTTAGCCCTAATTTGTAACTTTGCATCAAAATTATTGCAATATGAAGAAAATACAGGCCTTGTCCCTTTTGATGTTTTTCTATCTGGCATATGGTTTTGCACAGGATCAAAAAACATTTGCTGGCTACGAAGACTATGATTTCATGCCCGGCGAAAAGATAATCTATTACGAAGATTTCCTTCAGGATACTTTGGAAAAATTTCCTCAGCAATGGCTTAGCAACAGCCCGGGGGAAGTATTGCAACTAAAAAAATATCCCGGCATCAATTGGTATCGCATGTATGCCGGCACCACCAATGCCACCGATGGAAAGATCACCTTTGCTGAAAACACTACAGTAGAGTTCGACTTTATAGCAAATGTGGGTGAAGACTCAACTAAAAGCATTCCTGAAATACAGATATATTTTCATTCCGTTCTGCCCGACCAGATGCTGGGCGATTACGTCCCCGGAAGCGGTGGATTCGGCATTAAGTTCAACGGAGAAAATGTGAGTTTTTACAGTTGGAAGGGCGGTGATTATACTCCGGTTAACAACGAGGGAAAAACGATGGAACTTATAGATCATAAGAACAAAAAGGTTCACATAGCAATTACAATTCAGAAGACACGGGTATTGTTTTATGTTAATCAGCAAAAAGTCATTGATATGCCCGACCTCCTCCCCGACGGAATTCCTCCGTTGGACAGGATTACTTTTTATTCGAGTGAGGCCAACGTACAATCCACTTTATGTGTCAGTAATCTTGCCGTTTCAACCGGAATACCAAATTTTCGCGAAAAGCTTGCAAAAATGGGAAAGTTCTCGACCACCGGAATCAAATTTGAAACAGGCTCAGATAAGATCTGCCCCGAATCCTATGCGGTACTGAAAGAAATTGCCAATATTATCAACGACACACGCGATACAAAATTTCGAATTACCGGCTATACCGACAGCGACGGCGATGAATCTATGAACATGGTTTTGTCACAGAGCCGGGCCGAGGCCGTGAAAAAAGTATTGGTCGAGGTGTTTGAGGTAGAAGCCAAATACATCAGCACCGAAGGCAAGGGCAAAGCATCGCCGCTGAACAAGAACCTCAGCAGCGAAGATAAGGCTATGAATCGCAGGATAGAGATCACCAAACTGTAATCTCTGCTATTGATCTTTTAACTGTTTGCGAACTAAATAAACAAACGGTTTTATATACCCATTATGCTCGACAGATTCCAAGCGTTTATCAACTCCAATCAGCTTTGCAAAAAGACAGATAAAATTTTGCTGACCGTGAGCGGAGGAGCCGACTCGGTAACAATGGCACATTTGTTTCATAGTGCCGGATACAATTTTGCAGTGGCACATTGCAATTTCGGGCTCAGGGGAAAAGAATCAGACGAGGACGAAGCTTTTGTAATGAGTTTGACCCAAGACATTTTTAAGACGGATATTTTTACGATACGCTTCAATACGGAGGCTTATGCCAAAGTACAGAAACTGTCCATACAATTGGCGGCCCGCGAACTACGCTATGCATGGTTTGAGAAGATACGCGCAGAGAATAACCTGGATTATATCGCCACCGCCCATCATGCCGACGACCAACTGGAGACCTTTTTCATCAACCTGATAAGGGGAACCGGCATCAGCGGTCTTTCAGGCATCCCTCTGAAGCAAAACAATATTATAAGACCCTTGCTATTTGCATGCCGTGACGACATTGAGAGTTATGCGGCCCAAAACAATCTGCAATTTCGCAACGATTCGTCAAATCGAAGCGACAAATATTTACGGAATAAGATTCGCCTGAAGTTGTTCCCGCTTCTTCAGAAGATTAACCCGTCCTTCCGCGATACTGTTTCGCAAAGCATACAAAACCTGAAGAACACAGAACAAATATATAAAGAACAGCTTGAGAAGCTGAACCTGAAAGAAACAAACAAGAGCGGTGAAATCAGAATTGGGATCAACCGCCTGAAGGCCCTTAGCCCCGGACCACATCATCTTTTTGAGATGATTTCCGAATATGGCTTTAACCGCTCTACTTGTAACGACATCTGTAAAAGCCTTGATGGTATTTCAGGCAAACAGTTCTTTTCACCAACCCATACCCTCATTCGCGACAGAGAACACCTTATTGTATACCCTAATCAAATTGTTATGGACCAAACTTCCGAGTATTTATTGACTTTCGGTGCTTCAGAATTATCTGTACCACTGCATCTGAAAATGAAAGAGATCAAGAACGAACCTGATATCGACCTGAACAGGGGCGACGATGTGGCCATGGTAGATATGGACCGCCTTACATTCCCGCTGGTTCTTAGAAAATGGCAGGAAGGCGACTTCTTTTATCCTCTGGGCATGAAGACCAAAAAGAAACTGAGCGACTTCTTTATTGACAACAAAATGTCGCTGAAAGAAAAATCCGATACCTGGATCTTATGCTCATGCAAAGAGGTCGTTTGGGTGGTTGGCCATAGAATAGACGAAAGATACAAGGTCAGGCCCAAGACAGGCAATATTTTTGTGATAGAGAAACACTAATGTCGTATTTTTGCCAATTGGGGGTTTTTATTAACACCTCAATTGAATTTTCATGTAAGATCATTATAAAACACACCCCATGAATTTTATTAAAAAAATAAGCCTCTTCACTCTTTTCCTTTCTTTAGCTACACTGGTAAACGCCCAGATACTGGAACCGGTAAAATGGTCATTCTCATCGAAGAAAACCGGTGATACCGAAGCCGAGCTCATTTTTACGGCCAAGATCGATAAGGGATGGCACCTGTATTCTCAGGATATACCACCCAACGGACCCGTAGCCACCGCATTCGAAATAACAAAGAGTACAGACTTTCAGCGTGTGGGAAAGATCACGGAACCCAAGCC
This sequence comes from uncultured Bacteroidales bacterium, assembly GCA_964574845.1. Lineage (GTDB taxonomy): Bacteria > Bacteroidota > Bacteroidia > Bacteroidales > CAIWKO01 > CAIWKO01. Next base: position 12,853 of record CAZNRQ010000013.1, on the reverse strand, counting down.
CATAGTAGAGAATGATCCCAACTTCGATATGGTGCTGAAATTCTTTGCCACCAAGGCTGTTTTCAAACAAAAGATAAAACTCCTTACCAATAAACCTTTTGTAGCCAAAGGAACCATCAATTTTATGTGCTGCAACGATGTCAGTTGCCTGCCCCCCAACGATGTTACTTTTAAGATCAATGTGGAAGGAGCTACCGGAGCTGTTGAAACCGCTACCAATATAGATACTGTGGCGGTTGATTCCTCTGCCATTAAAAAAAATGATTCCCTGGCAAAGAACCCGGCAGATACTACAGGTAACGGAACCCTTACAAACAAAGATGATGATATCAGTAAAATGAGTTTGTGGGGTCTTTTCTTTTTTGCTTTCCTGGCAGGTCTGGCAGCAATAATCACCCCTTGTGTTTTTCCCATGATACCCATGACGGTTTCCTTCTTTATGCACGAAGGGGAATCACGCGCCAAAGGGATTTTTAAGGCTTTGATCTTCGGATTGTCCATCATTCTGATCTATACCGTTATCGGCACTTTGGTTGCTGTAACTCTGGGCGTGAATTTCGCCAACTTCCTGAGTACTCATTGGATTCCCAATGTTCTGTTCTTCCTGATATTTATGATATTCGCTGCCTCTTTCTTTGGTGCGTTCGAGATCACCATGCCGGGTTGGATGGTGAACAAATCAGACAAGCAAGCCGATAAGGGTGGCATACTGGGTTCTTTCTTTATGGCCTTTACCCTGGTACTGGTGTCATTTTCCTGCACTGGTCCTTTGGTGGGTGCCATATTGGTAAAATCGGCCGGCGGACAGGTGTTGGAGCCCATCATTGGCATGCTGGGATTCTCTATTGCTTTTGCTTTGCCATTTACGATATTTGCTTTTTTCCCCTCCTGGCTCAACCGTTTGCCCAAATCAGGCGGATGGCTGAATGCGGTGAAGGTGGTCTTGGGTTTTATTGAACTTGCCTTAGGGTTAAAGTTCTTAAGCATAGCCGACCAAACATATCATTGGGGCCTGCTCGACCGCGAGGTCTATCTGGCTTTGTGGATCATTATTTTTACTTTGATGGGCTTTTATTTGTTAGGAAAGATAAAGTTCGTCCACGACAGCGAAGTGAAACACATTGGAGTGGGACGACTGACCCTCGCCATCATCACTTTTTCCTTTGTGGTCTACATGATTCCGGGTATGTTCGGAGCTCCGCTGAAGTTCTTATCGGGTTATATGCCTCCTCAGCAGTCGCTGGATTTTGATATCAACAAGATAGTACGCGAAAATGCGGGAAACAAGGCCTTGGATGATAAAAATGAGTTGTGCGGAAAACCTAAGTTCAGTGAGTTTCTGCATTTGCCTCATGGATTGAACGGGTATTTCGATTTTGATCAGGGAGATAGTTGTGCGCGTAAGCAAAACAAACCTGTTTTTATCGACTTCACAGGACATGGATGCGTGAATTGCCGCGAAATGGAAGCCAACGTATGGTCCGACCCGAGGGTATTGAAAATTCTCAGGGAGGAATATGTTATCATTACCCTTTATGTGGACGATAAAAAGGAATTATCCAAGCCGGAATGGGTTACTTCCAAATACGACGGAGAGGTGAAGAAGACCATAGGAAAGAAGTTTGCCGATTTCCAGATCTACTTCTTCAACGTGAATGCCCAACCTTATTATGCATTGATAGACCCCTTTGTTCCCCTGCAGGACAAGAAAGATGTGGATAAGGCAAAACTAACCAAATCAAAAGCCTACGACCTGAATCCGGATAATTTTGTGAATTTCTTACAAGCCGGGATAGACGAATTCAAGAAAAGGCACGCGGCTAAATAAGGTTTTCGGCCGGACACCAGAAGAGTTTATCGAAGTCCTGAATCTCATCATCAATCACTACTATACCTTCGTTTTCGAGAAGCTGCTGCATTACCGTGCTGCCCCCGAAATGATGCTTGCCCGATAATATACCTTTGCGGTTCACTACACGGTGAGCCGGAACGTACTCTTTCTGAGTGTGCGATTGGTTCATGGCCCAGCCTACCATGCGTGCCGAGCCTCTTGTGCCCAGATATTCGGCAATGGCTCCGTAAGTGGTGATGCGGCCATAAGGGATGAGGCGGGCTACCTGGTACACCTTGTCGAAAAAGGACTCCTCGTTGGACGATGTCTTTTCCAAAAGCAATTACAGTTGAAAGGTTAAATAGCAGATGTTCTTTCCCTGTGCCAGGAAAATAGACTCGTAGTAGGTCTGTATGTGCTTGGCCTCGTTATCCAGTTCCGTTTTGTAAAGGTCGTGGGTTTCGTACAACAGTTTGTGTCCATGTTGAGCAATCACTTCCAGGGTATAGTCAAAGAAAGGATCATTATCCGTTTTCAGGTGAATGATGGAGTCAGGTTTGAGGAGTTTTGAATATCGTTCCAGAAATCTCGGACAGGTGAGACGTTTGTTCGTGCGGGGCTTTTGAGGCTGGGGATCAGGAAAGGTGATCCAGATGCCGCTTACCTCATCTTTGCCAAAGAATTGTACGATCTGATCGATGGGAATGCGCAGAAAACCCACATTATTGATATGGCTCTCGAGTGCTGTTTTGGCTCCACGCCACATACGGGCACCTTTGATATCGGCGCCTATGTAGTTGTTTTCAGGATAAAGTGTGGCCAGCCCCACGGTATATTCTCCCTTGCCGCAGCCCAATTCCAGGATAATGGGATGATCGTTACCGAAATAATCCGAACCCCATTTGCCTTTCAGTGCATGTTCTTCGGTATGATAATATTGAGGAGGTTGAATAAAATTCTTAAAGGTGGCAGTTTCTGCGAAACGCTTGTGCTTGTCTTTTCCCACTAGATGTTCTGATTACATTTTCAACAACCAGGCATTGGGGTTTACCTCTGCATGGATATTGTTCATGGCTTCGTTGGCCGAAGCTTCGTTGTCGAAACAATTGATGAAGACCTTATAGAGTCCGTTGCCCGAAGGCTCAATGATGTTGGCATTGGAATATCCCTTGCTGATGAGGCTCTGTTTATAGTTTTCCGCATTTTCGCGACTTTTATTGCAGCTTCCTATGATATAAAAACTGCAACCCGTAGGGGTCACGGCTTCGGCCTTTGTTTCGTTTTCTATAGGGACAACCGTTTCGGTAAGGGTATCGCTGCTTACGAGGCAGGGATAGATCACGGAATTGGGGATGCGATGCTGAAAAATATTGTATTTGCCCGACACATCAAAAGCATCCTCATCGGTGAAAGGGCTCACTGACCTGGGATTAAAACTGAAAGGCATGCGAACCTCAGCCTTTGGCTCCGATTTGCCTGCAAAGATGGACAGGAGGTTGGAATAGTTGGTCGACACGTCCTGTATGACGCCTACATTCAGAAACCCCCAAACAAACACTGCCGCGGCAGGAATGGATATGATGGCCACTTTGGCAAACACGTTCTGTTTCTTTCGTTCGGAGCGGAACACTTTGGATTCGGCAAATACTTTTTCAATGCGTTTTTCAATGCCCTCGCGCTGAATGGCGGGCGAAGTGAAGTTGCTGAGGCCGAAAGATGACAGCAGAAAGTTGGTTTCCTTTTCGGGATCGAAGATGTATTTGGATTCCTTATCCAGATATATGGTGCCAACCCGGCTGATGCCTATGTTTTCTCCTTTATCTAAAGTTGCCCTGATCTCAGCCACGAAATTATGAATTTCGTGCAGAGCGTGGGCGTAAGAGATGTTTTCCTTTGCGGCTATATGATTGGCCAGTATGCCGTCGTTGGTGGTGAGGGCAGGGTTGAACATAATTTCTTTGCTCGGAGGCGAGAAACTATGAGAAACCGGGTGAATAGAAGCCGAAACCGGATTGGCTACAAAGCCGCCAAAGCCCGGAACAATAACACAATCGTGGCTATACAACAACTCACTTATATACTGAAGCACATTCATTTTAAAAAAAGTAAAATCCAGCTTTTTAACGAAGCTAAATTAAGTAAAAATCCTTAATCTTTCGCAAGAGTATCAAACTTTAACAGATCAGCGGGCACATCTACCGAATGGCTCTCAAATTCCGTGAGCAGGGTATGAATATGATACCCGTTTTCGAGCCATCTGAGTTGTTCGAGCGATTCGGCCGTTTCCAGCGAACCCGGCGGCAAAGCCGTAATGTTCGTCAGTGTTACTGTCCGGTAAGCATAAATACCGATGTGTTTGTAATACGTGTGAAAGTTGATCCAGGTTTCATGATATTTGTCCCGCATGAATGGAATGGCGGTGCGCGAAAAATAGATGGCGTCGTTTAACTTATTGACCACAACTTTTATAGTGTTGGCATCGCTGAGTTCATCGGCATGAATAATTTTTTTTATCAGGGTAGCAATATGTACATCCGGATTGCTGAAACACGTGGCCAGCATGTCTATTTGCTCGGGATGAATAAAAGGCTCGTCGCCCTGAATATTGATGGCTACATCTATGGGAACATTTTCTGCCAGCAATTTCGTCACCACCTCGTGGCAACGCTCGGTTCCGGTGCGGTGATGTTCGGCAGTCATCATTGCCTTGCCGCCAAAACCTACCACATGATCGAAGATACGGGCATCATCCGTGGCCACGTAAACATCGCAGAGCAAAGTGGTTTTTTTGGCCTGTTCGTACACCCGTTTTATCATGGTCTTGCCATGAATGTCCACCAGGGGTTTCCCCGGAAAACGGGTGGAAGCATAACGGGCCGGAATGATTCCGATGATCTTCATAGAGGGGGGCATCTATTTGAACAGGCCGTAAAGTTCAGCGTTGATGTTTTCGATGAATTTTTCGAGGTCGGCCGAATTGTTGGCGAAATCTTTGTCGTCTACATCCACTATCAGCAACTTACCTATATCATAAGAGGATATCCAGGCTTCGTATCTCTCGTTCAGACGGGTGAGATAATCGATGCGTATGGAGTTCTCGTAATCGCGGCCGCGCTTCTGTATCTGTCTCACCAGGGTAGGCACTTCGGCCCTCAGGTATATGAGCAGATCGGGTGGTTTGATGAAGGTAGCCATCAGGTCGAACAAGGATTTGTAGTTATCGAAATCCCTTGAGGTCATCAGGCCCATGGTATGAAGGTTGGGCGCGAAAATATGCGCATCTTCGTATATGGTGCGATCCTGAATAATGGTTTTTCCACTTTCGCGAATTTGCACTATCTGCCTGAAACGGCTGTTCAGAAAATATATCTGCAGATTGAACGACCAGCGCTGCATATCTTCATAAAAACTGTTGAGATAAGGATTGGTTTCAACGTCTTCGTAATGAGGCTCCCATTTGAATTGTTTGGCCAGAATCCCCGTTAAGGTGGTCTTTCCGCTGCCTATATTTCCTGCTATAGCTATGTGCATAAAAGTGTTTTTTCTTTTTACAAAAATAACTTTTTTGACGTATAAAAGCACGAATTTTTTGGGAAGAAAATTTTAGGAGGGTTCTGGTTGGAAGTCCGGAGACCGGAGTCAGAAGACAGTTCCCCGATAAGCTCAGGGCACAGGTAGTGACCATTGGCTCCGGCGCGGCGGATTGCTGGTGGCTTAATTCTTTCTGCGTTTATCTGCGTAATCTGCGGGAACTCCTAAAAACATTCTGAATTCTGAAATCTAAAATCTGAAATCTATATTACTTTTGTAAAAAATCCCTTCATGCAAATTGCCAATCTCTTGCTGCTTGCCATTCCTCTTGCCATTGCTCCGGGGGTGGGTATAGTGTTTTTCATTTATTTCCGCGATAAGTACGAAAAAGAACCTTTCCGCATGCTGCGCAACTGTTTTCTATTCGGATTGCTAAGCATAGTGCCGGCCATTCTGATAGAGCTGGGCATGGGCCGGCTGGGTCTGAACGAAAACCAGGGATGGCTCATGACTATGGTGTATGCTTTCGGGGTGGTAGGCGTAGCCGAAGAAATGAGCAAGTTTTTTTTCCTGAGGGTGTATGCCTTTCCGAAAAAAGATTTCAACGAACCTTTCGATGGAATAGTCTATTCTATTATGATCTCCATGGGTTTTGCGACCCTCGAAAATTTGATGTATGTGGCCTTCGAGGGAGTAGGCACGGCGGTGCTGCGAATGTTTACGGCAGTGCCCCTGCATGCGGTCTGTGCTATTTTTATGGGATATTTTGTGGGAAAAGCCAAGTTTGCCCGCTATCCATTATGGAATATGATACTGGGCTGCGGCATAGCGGTGTTCATTCACGGACTCTACGATTTCTTCCTCTTCCAACAGGAAATGACCCAACTGGCCATACTGTCATTTATAGCCCTGGGCGCCTCAGTGGGCTTTTCGTTTGTGGCAATACGCAGGCTGCAGAAGGGCTCGCCCTTTAGGACAGTTTAGAAGGATATAAAAGAATTTCACTAAGGCATTCTTCTAGCCGACGGACATCAAGAAACATAATCTATTAAAAGAAACTTTGTAAATTGAAGCGATGGGCAGGCAAATTCGCGGCTTAATTTGCAGCTACCTTTAAACTAACATCTATTGTGATATTTTTAAGCAAATATTAGCTAAGGACAATCTATGTGCAGAGGGGTGATTTCGTTTCCAAAGACCGTGAAGGTTCGGGAATTGATCGTGACAGGTCGGGATTTGACCGTGAGAGTTCGGGAATGAACCGTGAGAGTCCGGGAATGAATCGTGAAGGTTCGGGAATTGATCATGACAGATCGGAAATTGATCGTTAGAGTTCGGGAATGAACCGTGACAAGTCGGAAATTGATCATGACAGGTCGGGAAACGCTTGTGACAGTTAGGGATGCGTTCGTGAATACTCTGCACAGGTTTTTGAAGGGATGGGTTTTTGGAATATGAGAGGTGAAGGGTGACATGATAAATTGTTAAGCGCAATTAATTCAATAAATTATAAATTTAAAAAAATGAACTTCCCCCTCCGCAGAGTATCTGGATATTTAAGGTAAGTGACGGGTTCCCCCATCAGTTTGCAGATAAGTTTCGCCGTCAAACGGGAGCCCCATTGGTTTTTTTTGTTTCCCGCCAATGCTCAGGCAAGTTTTGTGCCTTTACGTTCGTCCTATATTGCTAATCAATTACTGCAACCTATACATCTTCCCCGGCAAACGTTTGATAATGCCTTCAAATTCCATATTGAGCAGGGCGGTAGCCACGCGGCTCATGGTAGTTTGCATACTGTAGCATATAGAGTCTATGCTGAGTTCGGGCGTTTCGGTGAGCAGGGCGATTATGGCCTCTTCGTCGGGGCTGAGGTTGATGAAAAGCTTGCGCTGCAGTCCTTCTGTCTTTGGCTCTTCGGCTTTCCACTTCATAATATATTTGATGTCGTCGGCCGATTGCACCAGGGCGGCTTTGTTGATCTTGATAAAATAGTTGCAACCTTCGGAATACGCATCCCCTATTCTGCCGGGAACGGCAAACACATCGCGGTTATAAGAGTTGGCTATGTCGGCTGTGATGAGTGCCCCTCCTTTTTTGGCGGCCTCCACCACCAGGGTAGCATCGGCCATGCCCGCTATAATACGGTTGCGCCGTGGGAAATTCTCGCGGTCCGGATTGGTTTCGCTCATAAAGTCGGTGACAAGTCCGCCCGATTCCAGCATTTTCTCCGCCAAGGCACGGTTCTCGGAAGGATACAATCGGTCCAGGCCGTGACCCAGCACGCCTACGGTTTCCAGTTTGTTTTTCAGGGCTTCCTTGTGGGCACAGGTGTCTATGCCTTGTGCCAGTCCGCTGGCGATAAGCACATCTCTGCCGGCAAATCCTTCCACTATGGCCTTGCAGCAATTTCTTCCGTATTCGGTAGCGCTTCGCGTGCCCACTATACTCAATACTTTGGCCTGGTTCAGATTGCAATTTCCTTTAAAATACAACATCATGGGCGAATCAATACAATTTCGGAGGCGATGGGGATAGTGGTCTTCGGTATAGAACAAAGATGTGATCTTGTATTTTTCAATGAACAACATTTCTTTTTCGGCTCGGGCCAATGCCTCGCTTCGACCATTGGTGATGGCCGCCACCAAGGCATCGCCAATACCGGGTATCTTCTTCAGACTTTGTTTCTTTTCCGTAAAAACAGCCTCCACACCTCCGCAGTGTTCCATAAGTTTTTTCCCGTTGATGTCGCCTATGCCGGGAAGCAGGGTGATGGCAATCTGATATTGTAACATGATGACCTAAGCTGATATGATCTAATCCGACCCTAAAATTAAGTAAAACGAAATAAAACTTCAGGAAAAAATATAATTACTATTTTTGTTAGGAAATTTTTCGCTATTAAAACCCTCCGCATGAAGCACAAATACTCCTTTCTCACTATTATTTTGTTCCTATGGTCTGTTTCGTCCCTTTGGGCACAAAATGCCACTGTAAAGGGAACCATCACCAATGCTACCAGCCACGAGACCATTCCCGGGGTGAATGTGCTTACGGAAGAAAAAACGGGAGTGGCTTCCGACATCAACGGAAAGTTCGAACTGAAGGTTCATGACGGACGCACCCGACTGGTGTTTAAATTTATTGGTTTTGCCAATGTCACCAAGGTGGTCGATCTGAAGCCGGGCGAAACCATTTCGCTGGACATACAGATGACCGAACAAAGCCAGGCTTTGGAAGGCGTGGTGGTAAGCGCCGGAAAGTTCGAGCAGAAGCTTTCGGACGTTACCATCTCTATGGAAGTGATCAAAGCCGACCAGATAGCCAACCAAAACGCCAACAACATCATGGAATCGCTCAACAAGGTCTCGGGCGTCGATATTTACGATTCTCAGCCCAGCATTCGCGGAGGCAGCGGCTACAGCTACGGCGCCGGAAGCCGCGTGTTGCTCCTGGTCGACGACCTGCCCATGCTTACACCCGATGCCGGCGACGTGAAATGGAACTATTTGCCTATTGAGAACCTCGCCCAGGTGGAGGTACTGAAAGGGGCCTCATCGGCTCTGTTTGGCTCCTCGGCCCTCAACGGAGTCATCAATCTTCGCACGGCTTTTCCCAAGGATAAACCTGAAACCAAAATCACCATCAACAACGGTGTTTATATGAATCCAAAACGCAAAGAACTCATATGGTGGGACGACGAAGACCTGAAATACTCCAAAGGTAGTGCCGGAGTGTTTTTTTTCCCTTTGTCGAATTTTGGTGTAAAAAATCCCGGGTTCGGCGGATTGAATTTCTTTCATTCGCGCAAGATTGGTCAACTCGACCTGGTAATAGGAGGGAACACTTACAAGAACCAGAGTTTTCGTCAGGACGAAAGCGAATCGCGCAGCCGTATCAATGTGAATCTGCGCTACCGTGTAAAAAAGATTGAGGGCCTGTCGTTCGGCGTCAATGGCAACTACATGTATCAGGATAAGACCAATTTCTTTCTGTGGCAGAATGCCGATTCGGGTGCCTATAGGCAAAATCCATCCACAGTGAATTACAATAAGGGCTCCCGTTTTAATATCGACCCCTACCTGTTATACTTTAATAAAAGAGCCAGTAAATACTCCTTCAAGATGAGGTATTTCAGGCATACCAACCATTTCACCGAAGATGTTACCAAAAACAACGATGCCAATGTGATTTACGGCGATTATCAATATCAACATAAGTTTAAGGACCGCTATAATTTCACGGCTGGTTTGTCGGGCAATTATACCGAATCGACGGCCAAATTATTCGGACACCATTCGGGTATCAATGCATCGGTCTACGCCCAATTGGATGCCAATGTCTGGAAAAAGTTCACCTTTTCGCTTGGCATAAGGGGCGAATATTTTAAGATAGACAAGTCGGAAACCGTATCCTCTTTTTCGATAAAGACAAAGAAGGATACGCTTAAACTTCCTATTGAGCCTGTATTCAGGTTTGGTGTTAATTATAATGCCGCCAAATATACCTTCATCCGGGCCTCTTTCGGACAGGGATACCGCTTCCCTACCATTGCCGAAAAATACATTCAGACCAGCATTGGCGGATTAAACATCTTCCCCAATCCCGACCTTCAGCCCGAAACCGGCTGGAGTGCCGAATTGGGCATCAAGCAGGGATTTAAAGTGGGTACATGGTCGGGATATGTGGATCTGGCGGGATTCTGGACTCAATACAAAAACATGATGGAGTTTACTTTCGGCATCTACAAACCCGATACGGCCTTATATCCGACCATGAAAGACGTTGGATTTAAATCCATCAATGTGGGGCATGCCCGAATCAACGGCATTGACCTTACCATAGCTGCCAAGGGAACTTTCTTTGGTTTTCCTGCCTCTTTTCTGGCTGGTTACACCTATATGAACCCTGTGAATCTCGATTATAATCCTTCTATAGATACGATTACAGGCAACAAATACCTTAAGTATCGTTACTTTCATTCTGTGAAAGCCGATTTTGAGATCACCTTCAGTATAGTAACCATTGGGGCTTCTTATACCTATAACAGCAATACCATCAATATCGACCATGCTTTCGAGTCGCCTCTGATAGAGGGTATCCCATCCTCAGAATTGCTTCCCGGGTTGAAGGAGTATCGCGCCGAACACAATAAGGGCTACCATTTGCTTAACGTTCGACTATGGGTAGATATTTCTGAAAATCAAAGGATAGGTTTGTTCGTAAATAATATTCTGAATACAGAATATATGACCCGTCCGGGCTTTCTCGAAGCCCCCCGGAACATTGCTTTGAACTACTCATTGAAGTTATAATTTCAGAAAACAGGTTTTTCCTGTTGAAATCTGCTGTTTTATAATACTTTTCAAGTTGATTTAAATCAAATCTGGACTGAGATAGTTGACTTTTAAGTTTTTTTAACAAAATAAATCCCATTCGAAAAGCCCTGTAAACAGAAGGGTTTTCGCAGCTGAAAGTCAATAAAAACAGGGCTTACAAAGAGTTTGTTCAATTTGTCAAATTTAGCACTGTTTATATGTTGTTGAAATACAGGGCCATAAAAGAGGTCGAAGTTTTGAATTATTTCCTAAATTTGCACCCACCAAAATAATAGCTATGAGGAAAACATTTATTCTGACCTTCTTTATTTTATTTGCATCCGTTGCTTTATTTGCCCAACAGGCTCAAATCAAAGGCAAGATCTATAATGGCAAGACAAAAGAAACCATTCCCGGAGTTAACGTAATTCTGGACGAAAAGAACGGAGTTGTTACTGATATAGATGGCAACTACAGTTTGAAAGTGAATGCAGGAAGCGTCAAAGTAACGTTTAAATATATTGGTTTCGGGACCATTGAAAAGACTTACGAGCTTAAGGCCGGACAGGTGATAACCGAAAACATCAACATGGAAGAGGAGTCAATGATGATTGAAGGCGTGGTAGTAAGTGCCGGAAAATTTGAGCAAAAACTTTCTGATGTGACCATCTCTATGTCTGTGCTGAAGCCGGACCAGATCACCAACCAGAACGTAAATGTTATTAATGATGCTATCAATAAGTTGCCGGGTGTGGATATTTACGACGGACAACCCAGCATCAGGTCGGGTAGTGGTTATAGTTATGGTGCCGGTAGTCGCGTATTGGTAATGGTGGACGACATTCCTATGTTATCACCCGATGCAGGTGATGCAAAGTGGAATTTCATGCCTATTGAGAACATTTCGCAGGTTGAGGTTATTAAAGGTGCCTCCTCTGCACTTTTTGGATCATCAGCTTTGAATGGTGTTATCAACCTTCGTACCGCCTATCCTTCTGATAAACCACATACGAAAATTTCGATCAACAATGGGATCTATATGGACCCAAAAAGAAAAGAGCTAATTTGGTGGAATGATACCAAACCTGCACTTAACACTGTTAGTGAGGGTGTCTTTCTTTTCCCCTTATCAGGTTTTGGTGTTAAAAATCCCGAATTTGGTGGAATCAACTTTTCTCATTCCAGAAAGATAGGACAATTCGACCTCGTGGTAGGAGGCAACTTTTTTGAAGACCAGGGTTTCCGTCTTCCTAATGCAGAAAGAAGATTCAGGGCCAATGCCAATCTTAGATATCGTGTTAAAAAGATCGAAGGCCTTTCCTTTGGATTGAACACAAATTATATGCTGGGTGAAAAATCTGACTTTTTCTTGTGGCAGAATGCTGACTCGGGTGCCTGGAAACAAAATCCGGCAGCTATTACTCATAACATGGGATACAGAATCAATGTTGACCCCTACTTCATGTATTTTAACAAAAGAGGCAGTAAGTACAGCTTAAAACTAAGGTATTTCCGTACTTCCAATTTGTTTAAAACCGAGCCTGATAAAAATAATGAAGCCGATATTTATTATGGCGACTATCAGTATCAGCATAACTTTAAAGGCAAGCATAATCTTACTGCCGGTATTTCAGGAAGCTACTCAAACTCCCAGGCACAATTGTTTGGCAATCACGACGGGCTCAACGCCTCCGTATATGCTCAGTATGATGCAAAGTTTTGGAAAAAACTCACAGTTTCTCTTGGAATAAGAGCAGAGTATTTCAGAATAGATACTGCCCAGTCGGAATCAACCTTTTCGTTTAAGATCAAAGGAAAAAACCACACACTGCCATTTATGCCCGTGTTCAGAGCGGGGATTAATTACCAGGCAACCAAATACACTTTTATCAGGGCATCTTTCGGACAGGGATATCGTTTCCCTTCCATTGCAGAGAAATTTGTTAAGACCAGTATTGGCGGGTTGAATATTTTCCCGAACAAGGTACTTAAACCGGAAACCGGTTGGAGTGCCGAATTGGGTGTAAAACAAGGTGTGAAGATGGGCCGCTGGAACGGATATCTGGATGTGGCCGGATTCTGGACCGAATACACGGATATGATAGAGTTTACTTTTGGTATTTATAAACCTGATACCGCATTATACCCCACACTGAATGATGTCGGTTTTAAATCA